>JAICGT010000169.1 GCA_025922995.1 Fimbriimonadales bacterium | reverse complement strand
GAGGAGATTCGGGCGGCGCTGTTCTTATCGAACAAGGAGGAGTGTGGAAGCTTGCAGGAGTCAACGACTTTGTCGGATCCTCGGGCGGCCCCAACCCTCCGCAATGGGGGTCGATTTTCGGCGCTGTGCGGATGTCGGATTACCGCACATGGGTCGAAACATTTATGCCTCGCGAGGTCGTTCCGACGACGCTTACGCCGATCCGTGGAAACCTGCAAATGGGCAGTCTGCAGAGCCTGCATTTTTCGGATAACAACCGCCTCGTTTATCGGCCAGGAATAACGTTATCGACGTCGCAATCGCCGGTCGAGTTCGAGATTCGGGCGACTTCGCCGACGCTGAACACCAGCCAACTAGCATTCGCCTACGAGGGCCACGCGACCGGCACGTCGGTCTTCACGAAGATCGAGCTCTATAACCAGACTACGGGCGTTTACGAAACCGTCAGCAACGGCGCATCGACGACAGGTGACTCGGTGATCGAAACCGTGATCACATCGAATCCGAACCGCTTCATCAATTCTAAGACCGGTGAAGTACGAGCACGGATTTCCGCAAAAGCCAACGCCCCGGTTCTCCTGTTCCCTTGGTCGCATCGAGTCGACAGAGCGGTATGGAACATCAAAATGAGCTAGCCTTCTCGGCGGTCATTTCAGCGGCGGGCCAGGCATCGGATGACCTGGCCCTTCGCATTGGAACTGCAGAGAAGTGCGCTGCCAGGCTGCGGGATGAGCCTATTTGCAGCGCTTCTCTGGGTGCGGCTCTTGGCGCGGGGGCGTCGGAAGTAGCAGTTGTTTGCGGCTCGGAACTGCGTGCTGCCCTTGGTCCGCTGCCAGAAAGATGCGTCTTCGCCGAGCCGGGGGCGGGGCCGGTCGAAAGCGCTCAAAACGGATGCCGAGCGTTGTCGGATTTTGAACTCATGGTGTTTCTTCCGGGCGACCTTCCGTTCGTTGAAGCGGGCCACGTCGCCGGTTTTGTTAGTCGGTGCCCTAAGAACGCAGGCCCGTGGGTTGCGGCAGGTGTCTGTGACAAAGCGGATGTGACGGCCCGGTTCGCAGAGATTCCCGGGATGAAGTACACGACGCTTTCCCGCAAGAAGTATGCCGGGGGAGGGATTTTTGCCGCATCGCCTGAAGGGTTCGTAAAAGCTGTCGGGCTTGCGACGAGGTTTGCTCAGAATAGAAAGTCACAATTCCGCATGGCGTGGCAATTCGGAATCCCGAACATGCTCAAGTTACTCGCAGGGCGCATGTCCATCGACGGAGCCGAAAGCGCCGCGTCGAAACTGTTCGGTTGCGAAGCGCGAATTATTACCGGATGCGCTCCCGAGTTGATTGCCGACGTCGACACCGTGGAGGACTGGGAGTTTGCGAAGTCATTTCATCGGAGCCAAGTAAGTTAGCTCCGCAACGCTTGCCCAAGGCTTGCCGTTGACTTCCGAAACCGCAACGAATTTAACTGCGATCACGCCTTGCATCGGTCTCTCAAACATTACACGCTGGCGCTCCGAAGAGTTGCGCAGTTCGCCGGACCAAACATTCTGGAAGGTAGTTCCATTCTTTGAAACGTGAATCTCATATTTCGCTACCCTGCCATTCGCATTACCCTGCCGCCCTACGTAGTCAAACCCTGAAACGCTTTGGGGGCTTTTGAACAATGAATTTAGATAGTGGGGGTGCCGTGGCTCCTTTGCAGAGTATTCCGTATGCCAATAAGTCGAAGAGCTGCCATCGAACGCATTCATGGCTTCGCCTTCACCCGCTTCAAAGCTGTTAGTCTCCGCATTATCTACATTTAATTCACGAACCGGAACGATCGGCTCGAATACGGCAATCGACTCAATGCCAGGAAATTCGCCGTCCACGAGTGCACGCACGATTCCTCCCTTTGCAAACTGGTGCGGAAATTCGCCCGCAAAAGGCACGCCGTCGATTTCGACCACGGTGCCCTTGTCGCCGAACACGGCAAGAAGGCCGTCGTCCCCACGCAAAATCGCCGGTGGTCCGGAGACCGGAAAGGCGACTCTGCCGACTGCCCGCAAATCGTCACCCTGCCTCACCGGCCGCAGCACCACGCGAAAAAACCGAGGACCGGGTGAGCAAATATAGTCCTGCAGTGGGGCAGGGCCGCAGCTCGCCCCGCCCAGCCCCATCTGTTCCGCATCCAGACAAACCGTGACATTGGGTTGAGGAATTAACTTATTGAACTTCCGCGGCTCGCCATTTTCGTGGCGAGCGTCGTCCACGTCCTCCGGGCGGAAACGCGATACCGTCATCGATAGCCCGTTGTGTTCCTGAAACATCACGCCGACGCCACTCTCATCAGTCAGCGCGCCCCAGCGAACATCCTCTTTGTTTCCGTTTTCTTGCGGCCTTACGTATTCTTGATACTGGTCGACGACCTTGCCTTTGTAGAGCCCAATGTCTACGGCCGTTTTGCGATCAGGATAGCTTTCGAAAGGTCCACGTCCCAGCCAGGTGAAATTGTCCATGGTGTCTTCGAGAGTAAGGATGAGACCAAGCTTCGGCAGCGGAGGAAGGCCTCCAAACGGTACAAAGTTATTGTCAATCGACATCGAGCCATCGGCAAGAATCGTGTAAGACACTTGATGGTCGAATCCCGTGCCTCTGAAGCCTCGGACTTTCATTTCTACAACGATTCGCACTGCCCTATCGTTTAATGCCTTCCAATGCATCTTCAACGGCGTGTGCTGCAGGCTTCCGAGACCACTCTCCCAAAAGCGCTTTTGAAACCACGTGTCGTTATCGGTAAACGCGCGAAATACATTGAGCACCGGACCGGGTCGTTCGGTATTGCGAGCGAGCACTTCCCTGCCGTCTACTTTGTATGACGATAACGTGCCCGAGTTCTTATCGAATACGACGTCGAACCCATTGCCCCTCACATGGATCTCGGTTGGCGTGTCTTCGGTGGTTACCTTTCCCCTAACTTCCGCGGACTTCGCCGGGTTGACGTTCAGAAGCTTCATCTGCTCCCAAGCGATTTCGTGGCCGGCCGCCGCCCACGAGGTGTCTTTTTTCAACTTGAACGAAACGCGCAGAAATCTCTCTGCACCGGGCGCAGGCAAGGAGTTAGGCAGCTGTAACCAAACACGTTTCTGTTCGCCCGCGGCAATGTCGATACCTTGGATTTTGCCACTCGCAATCATTTTCCCGTCTTCGGCAACAGTCCAGTCCGCATCGTACTCCGACAGGTTGGTAAAGAAATGTCGATTGCGAATGCTGATTTCGCCATCACTGAGTTTCTCGGCAAAGATCTTTACAGGTTGATAGACCTTTTTGACTTCCCAGATTTTCGGTGTAATTTGTCTATCCGGCATGATGAGGCCGTTGTTGCAAAACGGTCCGTCGTTCGGATGGTCATCGTAGTCGCCGCCATATGCGTAGAACCAACTGCCGTCGGCCAAGGTCTTGCGCAGGGATTGGTCGACAAAGTCCCAAATGCATCCGCCCATGTTGCGCGGAGAGTTTTCGAATGCGTCCATGTATTCCTGCAAATTCCCGACTGCGTTGCCCATTGCATGGGCGTATTCGCAGAGGAAGAACGGCTTGTTGGAGTTTATCTTGCCTTGGTTGAGAACGTAAGCAACGTCGGGATACATCGTGCTCTCGACGTCTGCGACCTGGTTGTATCGTTCGTAGTGAACGGGGCGAGACGCATCGAGTTCCTTTACCAACTGCGACGTTGCTGTGAAATTCGAGCCCGGCCCTGCCTCGTTTCCGAGCGACCATATGATAATGCTCGGGTAATTCCTGTGCGAAGCGACCATGCGGCGGGTTCGGTCTAAATGTGCTTCCAACCAATCGGGGTTGTTACCCAGCGACCGCTCCATGCTGTAGCCCATACCGTGCGATTCGATATTGGCTTCATCTATTACGAAAATGCCTAGTTCATCGCACAGCTCATACCAATACTCGTCATTCGGATAATGGCTGCAGCGCACGGTGTTGATATTGAAGCGCTTCATGATCAGAGCGTCCTGCTCCAT
>JAICGT010000168.1 GCA_025922995.1 Fimbriimonadales bacterium | reverse complement strand
TGTGGTGTCGCACGACCTGCACGAACCCGAGGTCTAGCGCTCTGCGCAATTCGACGGTCCATGGCCCGTCACTGACGCGGTACGGTGTCTCGTAGCGCTTGGTGGAGCCGTTGGAGCCCACTTCCAGCGTGAGTTCGAAGTCACCCGGATTGAGCGCAATGAGGTCCTTTGCGATCTGGAGCTGCGAATGGGTCGCCCTCAGAACCTGCACTTTGACCACGCCCGACGCCCCGTTCGAGTGATCCTCGGCGGAATCGCCTGTGTCGTCGCCTTCCAACTGCTCGATGCTGCGCGAGATGACCTCGAGCCGCTTCGAGCCGTCCGTAGCTTCGCGGTGCTGCAGGTTGCCTCGAACGACCACGAGGCGATCCTTGCCCAACAGATGGGAGGACTGCGCGAACTGGCTTGGAAAGACTGTAACGGTCGCCTGGCCGGTCATGTCTTCGAGGGTGACGGTCGCCATGAGTTCGTTCTTCGACTTGGTTCGGATCTGCCGAATTCCGGCGACGACGCCGGCGAGGGTTACGCTTGCGCCGTCGTCCATTTCGGCGATGTCGGCCACGGCGTGGGTAGCCGCGCGCTGGACTGCGCGCTCGAAACCGCGCAGCGGGTGGTCGCTGAGGTAGAGCCCTGTGACTTCTTTCTCCATCGCCAGGTTTTCTTGGCGAGTTGCGGGCGGCACTTCCGGCAGGTTCGGGTATTTCACAGCGCCCGGCTCGCCGTCGCCGATGAACAGGGAGTCCTGTCCGGCGAGTTTGTCGCGGTTGGCTTGCTCTGCAAACGCTGCCGCCGTATCGAGGTTCGCGAGCAGCTTCTTACGGTTTGGGTCTATCGAATCGAGCGCGCCGGCTTTCACGAGCGCCTCGAGAGCCAGCTTGTTTAAGCCCCCGTGCTCCTTGCCGCGTTCGGCGAGCTCGAAGACGTGGGTGAACTCGCCCTCTTCTCGCGCCTTTATCAGGCCCTGGATGGCGGCGTCGCCGATGCCTTTGATGGCTCCGAGGCCGAAACGGATGCGCGCTTGGCCGTCCTCGATTTCGATCGTGAAGTCTTGTCTCGACTTATTGATGTCCGGCTGCAGGACTTCGATGTTCATGCGCCGACACTCCTCGATACAGCCGACGACGCGGTCCTCTTTGCCGCGATAAACGCCGAGCAACGCGGCCATAAACTCGACCGGGAAGTTGGCTTTCAGGTACGCGGTTTGGTATGCGAGCGTCGCGTAGCAGACGGCGTGGGCTTTGTTGAACGCGTAGCCCGCGAAAGGTTTCAGAAGTTCGAAGATTTGGTCGGCGGTGCTCGCGTCCATGCCGTTGGCGACGGCGCCCTGGACGAACTTGGCTTGTGAATCCGCCATCGCCTGGGCGTCCTTTTTGCCCATCGCTTTGCGCAGGACGTCGGCTTCGCCGAGGCTGAAGCCCGCGAGCGCTCGAACGATCTGGAGGACCTGATCCTGGTAGACGATCACGCCGTAGGTCTCACGCAGGATCGGCTCCATACGCTCGTCGAGGACTTTCGGTTTTTTGCGGCCGTGCTTGCCGTGGATGTAGGTGTCGATGTGATCCATCGGCCCCGGGCGATAGAGCGCAACCATCGCCGCTAGCTCGTGGATGCTTTGCGGTTTTAGCGACTGGACGTACCGCGTCATGCCGCCGCCTTCCAACTGGAAGATGCCGACGGTTGCCCCGTCTGCGAGAAGTTGGTATGCCTTCTCGTCGTCTTGCGGAATCTTGAGGATGTCGATCTCGCCCTTTCCGGCGGCTTTGATGTTTTCGACGGCTCGAGCCAAGACCGTAAGGTTCGAGAGGCCCAGAAAGTCCATTTTGAGCAGTCCGCATTTCTCTAGCATGTTCATCGGGAACTGCGTGACGGTCTGGCCGTCGTTGCCGCGGGTGAGCGGGACGACGTCGATGAGCGGGTCTTTCGAGATGACCACGCCGGCTGCATGAACGCCCGCATTTCTGCAGATGCCTTCTATGGATTGTGCGGTGTCGACCAATGCCTTCGTGTCGGCGTTCTCGTTGTAAGCATTTCGAAATTCCGGCACTTTCTCGAGGGCGTCGGCGATGGTGAATCCGGGGATCGTCGGAATTGTTTTGCAGAGCCGATCGACTTCGATTACGTTTCTGCCCATCACCCGTCCGGCATCACGAATTGCGGCTTTTGCTCCCAGTGTTCCGAACGTTATAATCTGCGCGACGCGGTCGTCTCCGAATCGGTTGCGGACGTATCGGATAACTTCGTCGCGTCGCGCGTCTTCGAAGTCCATGTCGATATCCGGCATGGCGATGCGCTCGGGGTTTAGGAATCGTTCGAAGGTCAGGTCGTATTCGATCGGGTCGACGTCGGTAATACCCAAACAATAACTGACCAGCGACCCTGCGGCAGAGCCTCGGACTCCGAAATAGATGCCTTGCTCTCGCGTAAAGTTTGCGAACTCTCGCACTAAAAGAAAATATTTCTCAAAACCGGTTTTGCCGATGATTTCGAGTTCGTAATTCAACCGCTCCCAGTGCTGTTCGGTGAGTTTGTCGAAGCGATCTTCGAGACCCTTCTTAGCCAAGTCGACCATGTGTTGGCCGGAAGAAATGCCCTCGGGAACATCGGGGTCCGGAAGTTCGACGCGCCCGGAGTCGAGAGAAACGTTGCAGAGATCGGCGATGTGGCCGGAGTTAGAAATGGCCTCAGGAAAGTCCCCGAAAACGCTCGCCATTTCCTCCTCAGATTTCAGGAAGAATTCGTTGTTCTCGAACATCCGATCTTCCGAGACCTTGCGGTTTGTCTGGATGCATATCAGCACATTGTGCGCGTCGTACTCGCCCTTGCACATGTAGTGCGAGTCGTTGGTGCAGACGAGCGGCAGGTCGAGTTCTTTAGAGATTCGCAGGAGGCCTTCCTGCATGACTTCCTGTTCTTTTAAGCCGTGGTTTTGAAGCTCCACGAAGAACGAGTCATGGCCGAAAATCTCCTTGTACATTTCGGCGGTTCGCTTCGCTTTGTCGTAGTCGCCCGCCAGCAGGTATTGGTTGATTTCGCTGCCGATGCACGTCGTGGTTCCGATGAGGCCTTCGGCGTGTGCGCGGAGCACTTCGTGGTCGATGCGCGGCTTGTAGTAAAAACCTTCGAGCGACGATATGGTGGCGAGTTTTGCGAGGTTCTTGTAGCCGATGTCGTTCTTGGCGAGCAGAAGCAGGTGGTAGGTGCTCTTTTCCTCTCTGCCGGCCTTGATCAATCGCCCTTCGGGTGCTACGTATGCCTCCATGCCGATGATCGGCTTGACACCTTGCGCTTTGCACTCCAGATAAAACTCGAGGGCGCCGTACATCGCGCCGTGGTCGGTAATCGCCAGCGCCGGCTGGCCGAGTTCTTTCGCCCTCTCCACCATCGGCCCGATGCGCTGCATTCCGTCCAGCAGGCTGTACTCGGTGTGGTTATGGATGTGGACGAAAGGCTTGGACATGTCTAAATTTCGGGTGTGCGCCGCCCTTCGATTCTACTTTGGGAATCGCTCGCGGTTGCTTGCTTTAATCCAGACGAGCGAGAGCCCTAAAGCGCCGCGACTTCGGTCTAAGGGCCCTGCAAATTGCCCATGACTGAGGAGTAGGGCGCGCGCCGCCGCTCGCCCCTACGTCCGAAGATCAGCCCTAGACCCTGGCGCTGACTCCCAGACCCTGGCGATGACAGCCAGACCTCTGGCCCTGGCTCCCAGACCCCTGGCGATGACAGCCAGACTTCTGGCGATGACTCCCAGAGCCAAAAAATGACAGCCAGACCTCTGGCGATGACTCCCAGACCCCTGGCGATGACAGCCAGTCCTCTGGCGCTGACTCCCAGAGCCAAAAAATGACAGCCAGACCTCTGGCGATGACAGCCAGAACCCTCCCTGGGATACACCCTTAACGCTAAAGGCTACGAACTGGGTAGGTCGACATGCACGTACTTCGCGAGGTTGCACACCGTCACGCCACCGCCCGGGGCCGGCTTGGTGACAAACAACATGTACCAGCCGAGCGG
>JAICGT010000167.1 GCA_025922995.1 Fimbriimonadales bacterium | reverse complement strand
GGTTGCCCTTATCTCTGGAGTGTTGGTTATCGTCAATGCGATCGACGTCTCGCGAAAAGGATCGGACCAAGATCAGAGTCGACGCGCGGTGGAAGAAATGCGACAAGCGAGTTTAGACGGACGCGAGGGCGGTGTTCTGAGATACATTTCAAACGCTTTCAGGCTGGACGATGAGTTTAGCGGTACACCAAACCCGTTCAGCTCCGACAAGACCAGAGTGGCCGATTTTATTCGTAGTGCCACAGTCGACTCTCTACAAATGAATGTCGAGAGTGTGGACATTCAGGATGGTCTGGCGTTGGCGAACGTACCGGTGTCCGGAAAGTTGTCATTCCCGCCGCTTCTCAACGGCTTCGAATTCAACTTCCCCGACATGCAGATCGAGTTTAGAAAAGAAAATCGCAAACGCCTTCTGATTGTGCCCGATCCTACGTGGGCTGTCATCCGAGTTCACGGGATTTCCGCGGACGCAATCCGATAGCATCGCGCCCTGCGCGTTGCTTGCGTCGTTAAATCCTTAGGGATTTAGGTTACGCACGCAGATGGGAGGCCGTTTGCGTGCGTCCTTGTATTCTCCAGGGTAATCGCAGACGCAAGCAGGCACCACCTTGCTCTCGCCCTAGGAGGGGCCAAACAGGTGGCGGGATGCCGGCGAAGTGCTCGAGTTTCGTCAGCGCTCCCTTAAAACAGATCCAATCTTCGCTTCTCGATTTCCTCTATCGAGCGGATCGCGTTTAGCTGAGTCTCTTGCAATTCCGTTAACTCCACCTGCCGCTCCAGGCACTTGATCGCGCCGCCGCTCTGCTGCGGCATGCGATGAGCGCAACGGCGTACTCCTGCAGCACCCCGAGCGCTGGCGTAAAGTCTGCTTCGCGCAATTCTTTATCAAGTGCGTGCGGGAGGTATCGCGTTCGGTCCACGTTCAAAGGACGAAACGTACGAGGCCACGGTTGCCGACTAGAAGATTCTCGTTAACAATGACGCCGAGCGCCCATTACGGATGGAGACTAGGATTAATACTGCCACGAAGCCTCGGTTGTTATTGCAGAAGGCTACGCCGAGGGGCATCGAAGGGTATCTCGCCAAGACCGGCTGAAAGTGTTCCGGATCTACCGAATCCCTGCACAAGCAAGAAACCGATACCATATCGGACCACCTTATACCGCTGTCGCTCGGCGGCAGCAACGACATCCGCAACCTCTGGCCGCATCCTCCGCATCCGGTCTACAGCCCCAGCGCCAAGGTTCGCCTGGGAGCCCGTCACCGCTCGCTGGTCCGCTGAGGAATCCGACCGCTACCGTGGGCTCAGAATCTGCTGCGAGAAAACTGGGTGAAGGCGTTGCGGGACTTGTGCCTGTGACACGCGCTATACGCATCTGCTCCGTGTGGTACTGTCGCTCGGTGTGGGGTAGAATAGCGCGGCTCTGAGGTCGAATCGACGGCCTTCGATCCGCAGTAAACCACAAGTCTGTCAGGGGGCTTTGCTCAAGGATGAATTCAGCAATCCATAAATTTCTAAGCGCTGTCGCACGCCGATTCGCACCTCTTTCTCTCCTCTTTGCCGGCACCTCCGCGTTCGCCGCGGGCGCCGAGGCAAACGTCAAGCTAGCGTTCACGGATCAGGACAAGATTTACCTCTACGTCTCGCTGGCGCTGGCCGCCATCTCGATCATCGTCGGCTTCATGGTCCGATCCTGGGTCCTGAAGCAGTCGCCGGGCAGTGAAAAGATGCAGGAGGTCGGCGAGGCCATCAAGTCGGGAGCTCTCGCGTATTTGCGCCAGCAGTTCACGACGATGTCGTTCTTCGTTGTCGCCATCGCCATCGGCCTGTTCTTCCTTTATCAGTCGCCTTACAGCGGCTTGTCGGTCTTCGGCATTCCGCTCGCCGTGTGGATCGGGCTTACGTTCATCCTCGGTGTCCTCGCGTCGTATGTCGCTGGATACGTCGGCATGGTCATGGCGGTCGCAGCAAACATGCGAGTTGCATCCGCCGCGCAAACCAGTTACAAGAACGCCCTTGAGATCGCTTTCCGAGCCGGCGCCGTCGCAGGCTTGGTAACGGTCGGCATGGGCCTGCTCGGCGCAACCGGCATCTTCCTGCTGGCAGGCGAACACTCGATGAAGCTGCTGATCGGCTTCGGTTTCGGCGGATCGCTCGCAGCGCTCTTTATGCGTGTCGGCGGAGGCATCTTCACGAAAGCCGCCGACGTCGGCGCAGACCTCGTCGGCAAAGTCGAAGCCGGCATCCCTGAGGACGACCCGCGTAACGCAGCGACAATCGCAGACAACGTCGGCGACAACGTCGGCGACTGCGCCGGAATGGCTGCGGACATTTTCGAGTCGTACGAAGTCACGCTCGTCGCCGCCATCGTCCTCGGCGCAGCGACAGCATCGATTTTCGATCAGCCCACCTGGATGAAGCTGATCCTTTTCGCGCTCATGGCCCGAGGCGTCGGCATCGTCGCCTCGATCATCGGCATCTTCCTGGTGAAAGGCAAGAACGACGAGCGCATGGACCCGCTAACCCCGATCACGCGAGGCTTCTGGCTCTCGGCGGGCGTAGCCGTAATCGGCACCGGCATCCTTGCGTTCTTCATGATGAGCGACATCAAGGCAGTCAGCTGGACGACTGCGGAAGGTGACAAGGTGAACAGCGCCTCGACTGCTTCACTGACCGACTTGCGGTGGATGTATATCGTTAGCCAAGTCGAAGCCGGCATAGAGTCACCCGTGCCGGGCACACCCGCGCCTGCGACCGAACCCGAGCTGACGACGGCCCAATTGGTCGAGCGGGTCAACAAATACGCTGTCGACATGGTTGCGATGGAAAATCGAAACCTGCCGAGCGAAAGCCCGAAGATCGAGCCACCGACCCCATTGACCGAAGAGGAGGTGCTTGCCTACCGAGACGACTCGCTTCGCCGCTTCTCGGTTGTCAACAATCGAGTTTCCGGTGGCCCACTCGTGGCTCTCGCGGCAGGCACCGGAAACGAAGACGAAATCTATCTCGCCAAAACCGAAATAACCTTGACGGACGCAGAGGGCAAGCCTCAGGGCGAGCCCATGATCCGTTGGCAACTCCTGGTCGGGTCGCAGGTGGAAAAGCCGCAGGAGGGCACAAAAATTCTCGAGAAGATTCCGACCGAGTTTGGATATTCCACCGACGGTACGCTTTTCTGGGCAATCGACACCAATCTTGGTGTTCCCGCAAAAGAGTTGGACGCGGTGACCAAGGCGCGCATGGACCTGATGCGTGAGTCTCAGTCGGATCCCACCGACGAAGCAATTGCCGAGAAAACCAAGCTCCCGCTCGAACGCGTTAAGGCAGCGCGCGAGTACGCAAGTATGGTCGAGCCCTTCCCTCCGTTCGAGTACACGGCCGAAGAGTTTGAGCCCGGCGCGTCAGTGGCGGCTAGCAACGCGATGAAGCCTGCCTTTAACACCTCCACCCCAGTGGAATGGTGGCGGTTCTTCGCGGCGATCGTGTTCGGAATCGTCATGGCATACGTCATCGAGCGACTCACCGACTACTTCGTGAGCTTCGAGAAGAAGCCAGTTCGCGAGATTGCGATGGCTTCGACGGCCGGCCCTGCGCCCATGATCATCCAAGGATTTGCCTACGCAATGGAGAGCGCGGTTTGGTCCGTTCTCACGATCGTGCTTGCTCTGCTTGGCCCGCTGTTCATCTTCCCGCCGGAGCAGTTCGGCGGCTACATCCTCAGCTTCTACGGAATCGCTCTTGTTGGGCTCGGTTTGCTGACGACGACTGCGTACATCCTCGCGATGGACACCTTCGGCCCGATCAGCGACAACGCCCAGGGCGTGTACGAGATGAGTGGCGCCGCCAAAACCGAAACCAAGGTCGAAGGCAAGATGGTTGGAAGCCGAGCAGTTCAGCGTTTGGACGCTGCCGGCAACACCACGAAGGCCTTGACGAAGGGCTTTGCGATCGCTACGGCGGTTGTCGCTGCGGTTGCGTTGTTCCACTCGTTTATCGAGGATGCGATGCTCACC
>JAICGT010000166.1 GCA_025922995.1 Fimbriimonadales bacterium | reverse complement strand
CTGTACGGCGACGTGCAGCGAAAAGCGATGGTCGATGTGGAGGCTCTGGACACCGACGGAAAGAAGATCAGGTTTCGGTTCGAGGGGCTGTCCGCCCGCTGCGTGCAGCATGAAATCGACCACCTCGACGGCATTTTGTTCATTGACCGCGCCGACCTTGCGACTTTGCATTGGGCTTGGCCCGCCACCGCGGACGACCTAAAGTAGTGCGGCTTGCGTATTTCGGCACGAGCGCGTTCGCCGTACCCGCGCTCAGGGCGCTTGCGCCTCACATCGAGGTTGTCGTCACCCAACCGAGCCGGCCCACGGGCAGGGGCAACAAACTGGTGCCCACGCCGGTCGGCGAGGCAGCCAACGAACTAAGCATCCCGCTGCTGTCACCGCCGCGCGCCCGCGATGAGGAGTTTATCGAGCAGATCGAGGCTGCTCGTTTCGATGCGATTGTCGTGGCGAGCTACGGGCAGATCCTTTCCGAGCGCCTGCTCAATGCGGCTACACGCAGCGGGATCAACCTCCACGCGTCGATCCTTCCCAAGTACCGAGGGGCTGCGCCGATCGCTCGCTCGATCCTCGCCGGAGAGACGACGACCGGAGTGACTCTCATCCAGATGGACCGAGGGATGGACACGGGCGACGTCATCGCGGTTACCCAGTTGAGTATCGGAAACGACGAAACCGCGGGCCAACTCGAAGCCCGCTTGGCGAATGCAGCTGCGGCTCTTTCCGTCGAGTGGATGCCGAGAATCGTTGCCGGAGACTACACGAGGACGCCTCAGGAGCATAACGCCGCAACCCTCGCTCCGAAGGTAGAGCGTCGGGAAGCGCAGCTCGACTTCGCGGATCCCGCGGAACTGGCCCACCGCCGTTTTCGAGCTTTTACTCCGAAGCCGGGGGCCTTCATCTCTTCCGAGCATGGGGACCTCAAGGTTTTGGCTTGCCGGCGCGGGACGGGTTCGGGCGCCCCGGGAACGGTCTTGGCTACCGGCGTGGATGGACTCGAAGTTGCGTTCTTGTCCGGCTCGCTTCTGCTCCAAAACTTGCAACCGGCAGGGAAAAAGCCGATTTCCGGGAACGACTTTGCCAACGGCAGGCGTTTGGTAGTAGGCGACCGGCTGGACTAGCCAAAAGATCCTCCGAGACCCTGGGAACTCGAAACCGTCCAAACGGTGTTGTAGTAATCAGTACAGAATAAAACGATTTTTCTCCTATCTCTCCTCCCTCCTCCCATGCCCCGGCCGGATCCCCTCCGCGACCGGGGCGTTTTTTTGTCTGGAGCAAATCGGCCGTATTCGGTGTTTACCTTGAGGAGCGGTTGCCACGGGTATCCTTCCCGAGGCAATTTCCGCCAACCTTTGGAGGTATGAAAAAGTTTTGAAGAAGTTTGTTATCGGATTCGTCCCAGCAGCCGCTGCGGTAGCTTTATCGGGCTGCGGCGGCGGCGGGTCAACCGGCGAGGTGATCGCCAAGTTCAATGGCGAGGCTATCACCAAGGACCAATATCTTAAGCAGCTTGAGACGATGGACACGATTTTGGTCACCCTCGAGAACGGCCAGCAAGTCCAGGCTCGCCCGACCCAATCGCTTTCTACGCAGGCGCTCAGCAAGATGGTCGAGCGCAACGTCGTCCTCGAGGCAGCGAAGAACGCGAATGTGCTTCCGAGCCAGGAAGAAGTCGATCGCGAGAAGACCTTGAGAACCGAGATCAATCCGCAGTTCCAGGACCAGTTGCGCGCGGCCGGCTACTCGGGAGAGGATATCGACCTAGCGCTCAAGGTGGATCTGGCACTGTACAAGTTGACGGTCAAAGGTCAAAAAGAGAAGACCTTGGAGGACGCGCAGAAGTACGTCAAGGACAATCCCGCGCAGTTTAGGCAGCCGGAGACAGCGACTTTGCGATGGATCGTTGTTAACGACCCGGCAGTACGCGCTCAAGTCGACAAGATGTTGGTGAACGCGACGTTCGGAGCGGCAGCCGCTCGCTACAGCATCGTTCCGACGGCAAAGACTGACAACGGAGCGTTTAACTCGGGCGGGCAACCCGTGCCACGGCCCGTGCCGATCACAGCCGCATTGGGCGAAGAGCTCTTGCCCCAGGTAAAGAAGATCAAGGAAGGAGGCACCGGAGACTGGTTCCGCTTCCAGAACAACTGGGCGAAGGTCAAGGTGGAAGCCAAAACTCCTGCCGTCCAGATAACTCCCAAGCCCGCTCAGTTGGAGATGATCCGTCGCGACCTGTCGAGACAGGATGCGCGCGGCGCGAACGACATTCAGGACTTGCTGTTGCAGACGTTGCTCAAGGCGGAAGTCAACGTAATGCCCGCGTATCTCAAAAAGAACTGGGAAACGCTGGTGGCGGCTCTCAAGTCGAGAACGATGGGACTGGGTGACAGTCCCACTGAATCCGGGCCGCCCCCCGAGAAGCCAAAAGAAGAGTAGGTCTCTACGAGCCTGATCCAGCCTTGGCGATCCTGCATCGTCCGGGCTGGATTTCCGGGCTATGCTTACGGGCGTGTCAAAGGAAGTCATCGCTATCGATGGGCCGGCAGGGGCAGGCAAGAGCACGGTTGCGAAGGCCCTGGCGAGCCGACTCGGCTTTACCTACTTGGACACGGGTGCGATGTACCGCGCTGTTGCCCTGCTGGCGATGCGGCAGGGCATCGGGGATGTCGAGGAGGTCGCTGGGTTGGCGCGCGGAATGGAGTTGCGCTTCGAACCGTCTGCTGCCGGGCAGCAACTGATCGTTAATGGCGAGAACATTTCGACGCTGATCCGGACCCCGGAGATCGGCGAATCTGCCAGTGCGCTCAGCACGCATTCCGGCATAAGACGCGAATTGGTTCGCCGGCAAAAGGACATGATCGCTGCAGGGCGAATGGTGCTCGAGGGCCGCGACACAACTACAGTCGTATGCCCGGATGCACGGTTAAAGGTCTACCTGACCGCCAGCGTCCAAGAGCGTGCGCGCAGGCGGTTCATGGAGTACGCGGGCAAGCCCGACGCGCCGACGCTTCAGGAGATCGAAGCGTCGATCGTGGCGCGCGATCATCGCGACTCTACAAGAGAAGACAGCCCGCTCCGCGTTGCGGAGGAGGCTGTCGTTATCGATTCGGATTCGATGACCGCCGACGAGGTTGTCGACGCGATCCTAGCGCTCTGGCTTAGCTAACGGCCTTCATCTTCGAGCGGACGTATTCGGCGCTCTTGATCAGCCAGCCCTGGAACTTCGCGTCGTCATCGAGGACGTTCGGCGGCATGACGATGTACTCGGGCATTTCGGAATGCCCTTCTTCGGCGGGCTTGAAGACGTAGGCTCCGTCGAGCGTGAGGGCTTTTTCGCGGTCTTCAGGCGAGAGTTTAAAGCTTACGAGGTCTTCCTCTAGTATCGCGAACATCTTTTCTCCGGTATAGATGCCCATTCCGCCAAAAATCTTGCGGGCTCGCGCGTCGTAAATCTCCGACGCTTTCATAACTTGTTCGTAGCGACTCGGTCGATATGCCATAGCTTACTTTGTTCACCTTCGGGACCGACGAGACGGCGCCGATCGCGGTTATTTAGCGGCTGCGATCAAGAGCGCCGAGGCTTGTAATCCGGACCCTTTGAGGCTGTATTGTACCCCGAAACCGCCTACCCGCGGAAGTGGGACTCCGTCTCGCCGATGACGTAAATCATGCCGCCGGACGTGACGACCCAAACTAAGCCGATTATGGAGGCGATGAATGCGATAGGGCCAAAGAGTGTTGTTCCCAAAAGTCCTCCGAGGATAAAACACAACCCTTTAACGAGGTTGATCCAGCAAAGGATATGCGCAATGCCCCTGAATATTCGAAGACGGAGGAGCATTCCCGCGCCCACCGCGAGGTCGAAAGCCCCAATGACCACGCCGAATGACGAGCCATCCGACAAGCCGAAGAACAATGTAACTGCGCCGGCCAATGCCCAGTAGGTGCTTATGATCGTGTACCAAACCCAGACGGCCTTGGAAGCGACGTAGCCTTTCGACTCGCGCTTGACTGCTTTGGGCCGCTCTACCTT
>JAICGT010000165.1 GCA_025922995.1 Fimbriimonadales bacterium | reverse complement strand
CCATCCACCGAAATCGGCTCACGAGCGACTAGAGCCGGGCCGATTTGGCCATCGGTCGAGAACGGCATGCCAATTGTGAGCGTAGCTGCGATCTGTGCAAACACCATCGAACCACAGTTTACGACGATTTACCGGCGCCACGGGTACGCTCATCCAAATGGACTCGCTCTCGCATATGGACGCCGAAGGCAACGCCCAAATGGTCGACGTCTCGGGCAAGCCCAAGACCACGCGGCGAGCCGTCGCCGAAGGGTTTGTGAGGATGTCGGAAAGGCACCTCGAAGCAATTCATAATCTGCCGAAGGGCGACGCCTTTGCCGTTGCGCAAGTCGCGGGCATCCAAGCCGCGAAAAAGACGGCCGACCTGATTCCGCTATGTCACCCTTTGCCGCTGTCACATATCGCTGTGACATTGACCGAGAAAGCGGACGGCGTAGCCATCACGGCTGAGGTTTCGACCACCGCGGAAACAGGTGTCGAAATGGAAGCGCTTTCTGCAGTATCCGTGGCGGCACTCACCGTCTACGACATGGTGAAGGCACTTGGGCAGGACTTAGAAATAACTGACGTTAGGCTCCTAGAAAAAACAGGAGGGAAGACCGACTGGAAGAGGGACTAAGCCGCTTTCGATTCGGTGTGCTAACTGTCAGCGATACCCGCACTTCCGATACGGACGAGAGCGGCCCGGCCGTAGCAGACACCCTCATGGAAGCCGGAGCGGTTCAAGTCGAAACGGGCATCATTCGGGACGACATCAGCGAAATCCGGAACACGCTTTCCGAAATGGTCAGCCGCTGTGACGCCGTTTTTACGACCGGCGGAACGGGCTTCGGCCCAAGAGACGTCACACCGGAAGCAACTGCTCCCCTGCTCGACAGGTGGGCACACTCTCTTGTCGAACTCATCCGCCTGAAAGGCAGCGAGGAAACAAAGTTCGCACACGCTTCTCGAGGAATCGCCGGCATCGCGGGTCAAACCCTCATCGTTAACCTGTCGGGCTCGCCGTCGGGCGCAGAGCAGGGCATCGCGGCCCTCCTCCCGATTCTTCCGCACATTCTGAGTCAACTCAGAGGTGGTGGCCATTGAGTTTTTTGACACCGGATCAAATCGAATTCTTCAAGGACAACGGCTACCTGTCGATCGATCGGCTCGTAGACCCGGATGAGATCGCATGGATGCGCGAGGCATATGATCGCATTTTCAGCCGCCGTGCCGGGAGGGATGTCGGAGACCAGTTCGACCTCGCTGGTACTGACGAAGAGGGCGAAGAACCTAAGCTGCCGCAAATACTCAGTCCATCGAAGTACGCCCCAGAGCTATTGGCAGGGCGCTTTCGGGAGCGCGTGCTGCAAGCCGCCGGAGCCCTGCTCGGGGCCGAGGCGACACTCGGCGGTGACCACGCGATCTTGAAGCCTGCATTGACGGGCGCGGAGACGCCATGGCATCAGGACGAGGCTTATTGGGACCCGGACTTCGATTACGTGTCGTTCAGCGCATGGATCCCGTTGCAGGACGTGAACGTCGAAAACGGCTGCATGTGGTTTATCCCAGGCTCACATCGCATGGAAGTCGTTCCGCACCATTCGATCGGACACGATCCTCGAGTGCACGGCTTGGAAGCAGAAGGCATCGACGACACGGCGGCCGTGGCATGTCCGATCCCCGCCGGCGGCGCGACCTTCCATTTAAGTCGAACCTTGCATTACACCGGTCCGAATCGCTCGTCGGTGCCACGCCGTGCGTACATCATCGGTGCGGGCTTGCCTTCGACCCCGCGAACCGACGGCAGAACGTTTCCGTGGAACGACCTCAAACAAACCGCCCGCGAAGAACGCAGTCGCCGGTCAAACTCATAATCGTGATCGACACACACTGCCACCTTAACCTAACGGATCATTTTCCGGATCCGTCCGCCGCAGTCGATCGCGCATTGCACGCGGATGTCGACCGCATCATCGTCGTCGGCATCGACGACGAAACCTCGCAACTTGCCGTCGATCTCGCGGATCGCTTCGATGCCGTCTTCGCCTGCGTCGGTTGGCACCCGACATCGGCAGCGAAGTACGAAAACACACAGCGGATCGAGGCCCTCTGTAAACACCCCAAGGTCGTAGCCATCGGCGAGATCGGGTTGGATTACCACTGGGACTATTCGACACCAGAGCAACAGCTAGTCGCAACCAACGCCCACTGGGCTCTGGCGTGTGAACTGCAGATGCCGGTGGTTTTCCATTGCCGGGAAGCATACGACGACCTTATTGACTGGCTGGAAAGTCGCGACGCCTACCCTCCGACATGCGTCCTCCATTGCTTCGCCGGCGACGTAAGTCACGCTCGCCGAGCCCTGGCCATCGAAGAGACGGAAGTTTTTTTCGGTATCGATGGCCCGATCACGTTCAAAAACGCGACCGCACTGCGTGATATTGCTGCCGAGTTACCGCTCGATCGCCTCCTCCTCGAAACCGATTCGCCCTACCTGACGCCTCACCCGCACCGAGGCAAGCCGAACGAACCGGCGATGATCCCCTTGATATGTGACGGACTCGCGGCCGCCCTGTCGATATCAGCCGCCGAAGCCGCCGCTGCAACAACCGCCAACGCCTTCCGAGCCTTCCCTCGACTGAGGTAGAATCGCCCTTCCCGTGGGGCGTTAGCTCAGTTGGTAGAGCAGCTGACTCTTAATCAGCGGGTCATAGGTTCGAGTCCTATACGCCCTACCACGATTCCGCACTTTGGAGTGCGCGACCCATGGTCGCGCTTTCAGTACTAGTTTCATCTGGTGGTCCAAGCGGGCGATCGTGCGTCGCGGCCCTTAGCTCTGCTCTAATCTTTTTGTGTCACAGATTCCCAAGCGGAAGGCAATTAGCAGTTAGCGATGAAACCTCGCAGAAACCGCAGACAAGACCACCTCAGGTGTTAATCAGGATTGACAAAGATCCGTTTGACCCCGTGATGGGTCTTCGCAGAGTTACAGGAGAGATTAACAATGAAAACCGCAGTATTGGCGGCCCTCGGGGTCGTCACATTTGGAAGTGCGCGGGCCGCTTTCGTAATCGAGATGGGTCCGGGAACGCTTCCCAACACCGAGAACATCCTTCTCAATAACCAAGGGTTACTCGCCCAGGGTCTAGTGGTACAGGGCATTACCGAGTCGTCGAAGATTATTGTGGACTACTTCGGCGCTGGTGAAGACCTGGTCGCCGGAAAGGCAAGGGTATCGGCGATGGACGGCATGATGACGGCGCTGTCCATCACTCCGAACGACCCCGCTCTTGGATTCCGTGAGTATCAATTCAACCTTTCCGCCTTCGCAGCGGGGCCCGCGATGATCGACCTGTACACGGGCGGCTCGCTGGTGCAATCGGAAACATTCGATATCGCTGCACGTGGACCGAACTTCATCAAGATCTACAGCACGGAGAAGGAAACGGCAGACGTGATCACAATATCCATGTCGACCGGATTCACGGACATCCGCCAGAACCGCGCGTTCATGGTGCCGGACGCTGTGCCGGAGCCTGCGACGCTCGTGATTTTGGGTATTGCCCTGGCGACGCTACGCCGCCGCCGCTAAGGCAACGAGAAGGAGAGGTGAGACGAGCCGCCGATCCCGGCGGCTCGCCCTGGCAAGCCCAGTCACTGTGTGTTCCCCGCTCTTTTACTCGCCGTAGCTGACCAAGTGCAGCCCACTAACGCTGTAGCTAGAACGTGAAGGTCACATTGTCCACGTAAGTTGACCATGGGAAGCTGAGAACCGGTCCCGTGGTCTTGTAGCCCAACAGCAGTCGTATTTCCCTTGAACCCAATGGCTCGACGAAGCGACCTGCATTGGTCGGAAAGCTTAGAGTGATGATGTTGTCGGCTATCGTGAGTTGCCGTGCGTCGACGGGCTCATAAGCACCCGTCTGAAAGTTCCAGAGCGCTACGGTCTGTCGAATCGCCGAAGCCGAGCCGGCCGACTCGATGCGCACCGTCATCGAAGAAGGGCCAGTCTCTTGGGCTCGAGCGCGCACCAGCAACTGAATCGGCTCTTGGCTCGAAACGAGAACGACGCCCGGCCTGTACTGCAGACGCACGTTGT
>JAICGT010000164.1 GCA_025922995.1 Fimbriimonadales bacterium | reverse complement strand
TTCGGATAGATGTCGATCGCCTCACGAAGGACAAAGATCTTCTGCTTGGCAATACCGCCTTTCGTGCTCCACGCGGCATGGTCGATCCTCTGCGTCAGCGTTGCATTCGGCGGCGCCGACGCAGCGTCGGCGTCAATCGTCTCAAAGCGTTCTGCAGCCATATGTTCAGCCGCAACGTCGAAGGACAGAATCTCCCAGAGCCGGGTTTCGGCTGCAATCGCATCAATTTCTCCAGCCGCCGAAAACGCCTCGGCGCCCCGCTGCAAAAGACTGCAATAGACACGTGCGACAATCGAGATCGTTCCGCTCGAAATCGTATCCTCCGGCGGCAGCAGGTGAGCCAGCTTGCGAATTGCGGCAGACGCCCTAAGCAGTCGATTCAAGTCCTTTTCGACAATTGCCTGATTCGCATCCGGGGTCAGAAAGATCACGGCGGCTAGCACATCTAAGAAAAAAGGTCGCTCCTCGTTGCCGGACGAGCTACACTCGCTAAGGGCGTACACCGTAGGCAAGATTTTCGTGAGTTCCGCCATCACGGCCTCGAGCTCTTGCGGGTCCTCCGTCGCTGACGATCGGCCGAAATTTAACAAACGCTCCGTTTTCTCGAACTCACGAAGCGTGGCGCGATGACGCTCAGCTTCTGCGTTGCGTTCCCGCGTTGGCATGGCGAGGCTCAGTCCCAGGGCCACGGCTTCCCGACGGAGGTTGGCTAGCGTGCTTTCAATAGCCCTGCCGCCCACCCAAACGGCTAAAGCCACGAGCACGCCTAGAACAGCGACTATCGCTAGTATCCATACATAGCTTTTTTTCAACATTGACAGGCACTATCGAATGGAAGCGTGCGCGGTTGCGGCAAGGTCATAGAACTCGTCTGCCCCGACGTCTTCCAACGTCGTTTCGAGCCACGCCCATTTTCCGGAACGCATGAGAACTCGGTGCCTAAGCGGGTGCGCCGTGCTTAGGCCCTCTGATAGCTCCAGCGGCAAGCGCAAGACTGCGCGCGATTCGCCTGGCCAGAGCGTTGCAAAGACCTTGTTGCGCACTCGAAAGTCGGGATGTCCGTGGTGTGACCCCTCGGCCACACCGCTGAAGGACAGCAGAGTCTCGCGCACCTCGTCGTCCGTCATCGACGAAATTTTACGCGAACTTCGCGACGAGCACCTCGCCGGCAGCGATTGGGATGAGGCGAAAACCCATGAAGTCCCGTGGCACGCCATCTGCCTCGGCAGCGTGCACCGCTGCGCTGAACGAAAGAATGTCGCTCTCGATCGGCTCGAAGAGGTCGGGCGCACCGATAATCAGTTCAGTCCGCTTGCCGGCGGCAGTGTAGCGAGCTACGGCCTTGACGAGCCGTCGCAACAACTGCAAGTACCGTTCAACAGCTTTTCGGCGGCTGGCCTCCGCGTCGAGCTTATCGCAAGTTTCGTTAAGCTTCTCCATCAGGGCAGCCATCTCGGAGTTGCTTTCACGCCCCTCGGCTCGACCGACTGCCGCAGCAATCTGAGCCCTGGTAACCGGACCTACCTTTCTGCGAATTCGAGTCCAGTATGTACCGACTGTGCCCTTAGAAATCCCCAGCTTGTCGGCAATGGCCCTGTCTTTCAAGCCCTCGATGGCCAGGTCCAAAATACTACGCTCGCGCTCGGACAAACGCGAGATATCTCGTCCATTCAGTTTTCCCGTTTCCAAAGCAACCATAAAGTTCGCAAATCCGCCCCAAGACCCGTTTGAGCCGGGCCCTCAACTTAGATTGACTCCTCCGAGGTTGCATTGTGACAAAAAACGGTGTTAAGTGCGATATATCGGGACTTAAGACCTAGAGGCTGACGCTGACATCGGTGCCTTTCATCTCGCCGGGCTTGTACGGCTTGCCTTTGTCGTCTACTCCGTCCAGTCCCACGGAGTAGACAGTCACCTTGTCGCCTTCTCCCTTCAGACGGTACGGGTTGCCGGAGAACGGATCGGTTACTCCGCAGCCTGCCGCCTTGGCAGCGTCTGCAGCTTTGGGCCAGGCGCCCGTGTTCGATTTGATTGTTTTGGCAGCGACTGCGATTCTGAAGCATTCGATCTCGGCCTGAGCCAGCGCCTCGCTGTTCTTGAGAGATAGCGAGAAGGTCATCGCGAGCGCCTCGAAGGCATGCTTTACCGTTTCGTCGGCTTCCTCCCCACTCGCTTGATGCTGGGTGTCGTGCACCATTTGCAGCACGGCCTGCCGCCTCGGCCAGGCTTCGTAAATAGCTACTGCGTAAGCGGCAGCGATCTGCTCGGCTTCGTCGAGATTGGCTTCCAACATCTCGTCCATGCTCTTGCCGTCTACAATCGCCGGAGAAGAGTCGCCGGCTAACCGCGAGTAGGTGACTTCTTTGTTGCGGATCCTTTCGATAGTCGCCCGGATCAAGGCCAGGTCTGTGCCGACACCCTTGCGCGCTTCGACAGCCGGGAGTTGAGCCGCAAGCTCTGCGAGGACGGGCCCTATCTCGGGCTTGGCTCGAGTCGCAAGCACCGCAGCTTTCCACCAGTGGTCGATGCAAATCGTCGTTAGGAACTCCGATAGGAGGAGGTCTTCTTGGGACGCGTGTGCGGCAACTGCACCCGCGCGTTCGAAGTCGGCACGTGTGGCTGCCACATCACCCTGGGACGCAGACCTTACACCGCGAGCCAGAAGCGCAATGCAAACTCGCTGCATCGGCTGGTACTCCGTAAACTTGATCTCCATTCCTTTGGTGAAGTCTCTGTTCGGAGCAAACGACTCCATGGCAGTTACCGCTTCCATTGCGACGAACTCCTTTTCTAGCTTGGCAATCGCCTTATCCGCTTCGTCCGGTGTGGCTTGTCCCGACAGAAACCGCTCAAGCAGGCGAGCGGGCTCGGACTTTTCGAGCGCTGCTAGCGCGAGATAAGCCGCACCGGCCTGATCCTGTCGGTTGGGCCTCGACGCGATCAGTTCCTCGACCGTTGTAGGCATACCCAGCTCTCTGGCTTTGGCAAGCGAAACGTCCAGCGGAGCGGCTTCGATGTGCGTGTGGCCGCCGCCGGTCGCCGCGCCGCCGACTGAGGCATTTCTATCACATGCCCCGAGTAGGGCGAGCGCAAGTAGAGAAGGAATCCAAAGGTGCTTCACGGACAAGATTATATGAATTCAGCGATGTTCTTGCAGGAAGCGAGGCGTCTCTACCGAAGTATCGTAGACAGAGCGATCTTATGAACCCGCGTAAATCAGCCTTCACTCTCATCGAGCTTCTCGTCGTAATCGCCATCATCGCTATCCTTGCAGCGATTCTGTTCCCAGTGTTTGCATCGGCAAAGGAGAGCGCAAAACGTATCGAATGCCTCAGCAACATGAAGCAGCTGATGACGTCGTTTCACATGTATCTCGGCGAAAACGACGACCGTTATCCTGGCTGTTTGCCGCCGGTGCCGCCGATCAACGGCGGAACGATCGCGTGGATGCCCTACGATCAGCAGATTTATCCGTACGTCAGGGACACTCGTATCTTCGGCTGTCCAAACGACCCCAGCGGCGGCAGCGTGCCGAACAACATCCCGTTTTGGGACGGCTCGTTTCGAGCGAAGGCGATCAAGCGCTCGTACGGCTACGTCGGTTCAATGGTTACTGTCCAGGCCGGTGGACGCGACGAGAACACGGGCATGAGCTCGAGCCCGTACAGCAATCCAGGCGCGGTCGGCCGATCGGCGTCGGTCATCGAGGAGCCCGCGCAGACCATCTCTTTCGTAGAGAACTGGCTCGAGGACTTCCCCGATTCCTGGGTTGGCGGCCCGTGGGGCTCGGGCTTCATCGAGTGTGACTTTTACGAGCTTCCCGGCCGGAACGTCCCGCCGCAGGGCCCCGGCGACCGACTGCCGCCCGGTTGCGGAAACTACGAGCAGTATAAGCCCGGTAAGGGCCATCGACGCGGCGGAAACTATGCGTTTGCGGATGGCCACGCGAAGTTCATGCGTTGGGGGCAGCTCCGGAACAACGACTTTTATCTGTTCAAGCTCGCGAAGCCGACGCAGGTGTTCTCGCCGTAGGGCTCTGCAACGGAGCCTAGCTGAAACGCGCGGCTGCGGTTATGCGGCGGCGA
>JAICGT010000163.1 GCA_025922995.1 Fimbriimonadales bacterium | reverse complement strand
GCACATCATGAGGAACCATACGGCGACCCACTTATTGCATGCTGCGCTGAGAAATGAGGTGGGTAGCCATGTTACACAAGCCGGTTCTTTGGTCGCGCCGGATCGTCTCAGATTCGATTTCACGCACGGAAAGGCGCTTTCGCAAGGCGAACTGCGCGCAGTCGAAGAGGCTGTTAATAAACGCATCGCGGAAGCGCTGCCGGTTAGGATCCATTTAAATGTTCCGATAAATGAAGCTCGTAAACTCGGAGCGATGATGCTGTTCGGAGAGAAATACGGTGATTACGTACGCGTGGTAGACATCCCGGGTTTCAGCGTGGAGCTATGCGGTGGGACCCATGTCAACAATATCTCGGAAATTGGCATGTTCAGGATCGTGTCGGAGAGCAGCAGCGCCGGAGGAGTGCGGCGAATCGAGGCAGTCACTGGATACGGGGCATACCAGGCGGCGAGGCATCATGAAGACATTCTCAGAGAGGCGGCTCAAGCGCTAAAGACGCAACTCGACGACGTTCCGACCGCAGTCTCTCGACTGCAAGCGAATTTGAAAGAGTCGAAAAAGAAGGAGCGGGATTCGTCGAGCAACGTCTCAAAGGAAGAGCGGATGGCGGGACGCTTCAGACTGAATTTCAGCGTATTGCGAGACGCCACGCCAGGCGACGCAAAGACCGCAGTCGACAGGCTCGCTGAAGCCGATCCGGCGGGTGTCGGGTTTGTTGCGGCAATAAACGACAGCCGAATATCCTTTTTCTGCAAGGTCGGCAAACAGGCGCTTGCAAGCGGCGCGCATGCGGGCAATCTTGTTAAAGCAGCTGCGACGGTTGCAGGTGGCGGTGGCGGTGGTTCTGCCGAGTTTGCTCAAGCCGGAGGCAAAGATCCCTCGAAAGCAAGCGACGCCATCGACGCCGTTGTCGCCCTGCTTGCGGAGTTATAGAATTGCGTCGACGAGCTTTTACATGGACGGAGTTGGTCGTGATACTCGTCGTGCTGCTCGTCGTCGGAGCGTTAGCGACGCCGGTTTTTTTGCATGCGCGCGAAGCTGCCGGTAGGTCGCGTTGCCTCTCTAATATGCGATCGATTTCGACGTCGCTTCAAGCTTACGCCGCCAATAATTCTGCGACACTTCCGCTATCGATGCCTGCCGACGCCGCAAGATGGTATCCAAGGCGCGAGCCGACGGTTCCTGCCGTTACCGACGTCGACCGTGCCTTTTGGGCCAACTCGATAGAAATCGACGCTGCGTCATTGTCGTGCCCGGCTATTCTTGGTTTTCCGTTTAATTACAACGGCTATCTTCACGCTGTGTCGCTCAGAACACTCGCGCGCCCAGATGAGACCATCGCGGTGTGGGAGGGTTCCGGGAAAAGAGGGAATCCCAGATCGCTTCCCGGGCTCGACTGCTCCACAACGGATGCACCATGCGGGTATTTCGAAGGCACGCCGACGATTACGGAAATCCCAGAAGGAAGCGTCTGGACACACGGCCGAGGCGCCAATTTTCTCCTGCTCGACGGCCACGCCGAGTGGCGACGGCTCGGACAGACAGCCGGTGTGCCGACCAATAGCGCGACTGATCCCTTTCACGTCTATGATCGATCCGGTAGGGTCGACAAGTTCTGGCTCGACGACAAGGGTCAAGCGATGCTTTTCAAACTCGACTAAGTGCCGAGCCTGCCGACGAACTTTAGATTTCGATATTCCTCACCCAAATCCATTCCATATCCGACAACGAATTCATTAGGAATCTCGAATCCTATGAAATCCGGCTTGCACGAGCCTTTGAAACTTCCCGGCTTGAACAGCAAAGTCACGACCCGAAGGCTTCGCGGTTTCCTGCTCATCAGCAGTTCAGCCACATAAGAAAGCGTCATCCCTGTGTCGACGATGTCTTCGACAATAAGCACGTCTCGCCCTTCGATGTTCGTAGCTAAGTCCATGCGAATCTTCACCGCGCCGGTGGATGATTCTCCGTCATAGCTCTCGATCGCCATGAAGTCGATCGCGCAATGTCCATGTAATTGGCGCGATAAGTCTGCCAGAAAATAGATGCAGCCTTTTAATATGCCGACCAGCAACGGCGGGTTGCCCGCATAATCGCCGTTAATGAGCTCGGCAAGCTCAGACACTTTTTCCCGAATCTCGTCTTCAGAGATTAGTGTCTCGACACTTCTCATTCCCACTCGATTGTCGCCGGAGGCTTGCTTGTTAGGTCGTACATTACGCGGTTTACCATATCGACTTCGTTGACAATTCTTGTCGCCGTACGTTCCAACGTCGAAAACGGGATCGCTGCTGCATGCGCCGTCATCGCATCTTCACTAACGACGGCTCTCAGCACAATCGGATGTAAGTAAGTGCGCTCATCGCCCATGACCCCGACGCTACGCACATCCAGCAGAGCCGCGTAGCTCTGCCAAATGCCTCCGTAGAGATCATCCCTTTCCAATTCTTCGCGAAAGATCGCATCAGCCTCTTGAACAGCTGCTACGCGTTCGCGAGTGACTTCGCCGAGGATTCGCACGGCTAGGCCCGGTCCCGGGAAAGGCTGCCGGTCAATCGCGATAGAAGGCAGGTTCAATTCGCGGCCGGTTGCCCTAACTTCGTCCTTGAATAGCCATCGCAAAGGCTCGACAAGCTCCATCTTCATCCACTCCGGCAGGCCGCCGACGTTGTGGTGAGTCTTGATTTTCGAAGCGGTTTTAGACCCGCTTTCGATTACGTCGGGATACAGCGTCCCTTGCGCCAAGAAAGAGCAGTCGCCGATTTCGCCGGCGTGTTTTTCAAAAACACGAACGAACTCACCGCCGATGATCTTGCGCTTTTCCTCAGGGTCGGTTACCCCGGCGAGCGCATCCAGAAACTGGTCGGCGGCATCGATGCCGACGAAGCGTGCAGGAACGAAGTCCTCGAACGTAGCAACTACGCGCGCCGCTTCGTCTTTGCGCATGAGGCCGTGGTCGACGAAAACACAGGTCAGCCGATCGCCGATCGCCTTCGCAATCAGCGCCGCAGCGACCGTCGAATCCACGCCGCCGGATACGGCACACAAAACACGGCCGTCGCCGACCTGCTTGCGTATCGCCTCGACCGACTCCTCGACGAAGTTCGCCGGAGTCCAGTCTGCCGCGAAGCCGGCTTGGTCGAACAAGAACCGCCGTAAGATTAGCGTGCCGTTTTCGGTATGGCTCACTTCCGGATGGAATTGAACTCCGAAAAGCTTGCGCGACAAATCCTGCATCGCGGCAACTTCGCAGGTGAACGTCGATGCGCTCGCGGCGAAGCCGTCGGGCAGCTCGCGGACGGAATCGCCATGGCTCATCCAAACCTGCCCCGGAGCCGGCAGCAGCGCAGAATCCGGCGTCGGCTCCAAAAGCTGGCGGCCGTACTCGCGGCTGATGACCTTCACGACGATACCGCCGAGCAGGTGCGCCATCAACTGCTGGCCGTAGCAAATGCCTAGAACCGGCTTTCCCGACCGCAACAGGCCGGGGTCGATTGTCGGCGCGCCATCCGCGAGTACGCTTTTGGGCCCTCCGCTCAGGATTACGGCTTTTGCCGAAGCCCACTTCTCGGCGAGACAGGGGTCATCCCAAGCGGCGATTTCGGAGTAAACAGACTGCTCTCGCGTTCGGCGCGCGATCAGCTGCGTGTATTGACCTCCGAAATCAACAACCAGGAGCTTCTCGTGAGGTGAGACTACGGACACACCCTTAGTTTACTATCGCCTTGCCGGTGTGCCGGCGGTTGTCGCATCACGGCCATATTCGCAGGGTTATAGACGGCGAGAACTTTCGACACTATGCGAATCTGACCGTGGCACCCGCAGGTTTCGCTGTGCGAATCTGTCCGTGGCACCCGCGGATTCGAAAGTGGGCGAATCTGACCGGGCGCTCGTAACATCGAGGCTGGGAATCGGCGTGGCATCGGCCCGGCGCTATTCACACAGTCGTCTCACTTTTTTGAATTTATTTACTCTCATTTTCTTGTAAATTCATCTGGCTCACGTAAGTAATGCTCGCACGAAATCTGCAGATTTACTCGGGGGAGATACCGGGTTTTTGTCAGTTTTCGGATGCTCAATGTGAATGTCGGGCGGCTCTGGGTTT
>JAICGT010000162.1 GCA_025922995.1 Fimbriimonadales bacterium | reverse complement strand
TCATAACCACGATGAAAATGCGCAAAGGGGAGCCTGAGACGTTCGTGGCGCCCAGTGGTTGGGCAGACGGTCGAGACTACCCTTTGGTCGTGCTGGTAGACGAAAACAGCGCCAGCGCCTCCGAGATCTTCACCGGGGCGGTCCGCGATTACCATCGTGGCACGATCGTGGGGCAGCGGACGTATGGCAAGGGTTCGGTACAGCGCATGCTCTCAATGGCCGACGGATCGCAAATCAAGCTGACGATTGCGCGCTATTACTTGCCCAGCGGGCAGTCGATTCAAAGGCGTGAGACTGACGAAGGAGAGTTCATTTCGGGCGGTATAAAGCCCGATGTGGAAGTCGAGAAAGATCGGCTCGCCGTCAACGGCGACTTGACGACGGACAACCAACTCAGAGAAGGCGTCAAAATCCTGCTCGAGAAGCTGTAGCAGGCAGGAATCCGACGATCGAGGGCCGTATTTAAACAGCATGCTATCGGCGCTCGTTTCGATCGTACTCGCCCAGAATTCAACAGTCCTCTATCGCGGCAGCGATATTCCCGGTTCAGATACCAAATACTGGTCTGTGGAGGACACCCAGGTCGATAGGGCCGATGCAGAGCGTTCGTCCGGGCAGGGCATGGTTCTTTTTCTCGGCAAGGACAAGCGTGTCTTTTTGCGTTTTGGAGACTTGAGACGTGCTCTGGGTCCTAACAAGCGTATCGTTTCCGCGAAACTGATCTTGACGCCAGCGCACATTACTACTGCCGGGAAACTGACCCTCAGCCGAATGGGCACCGGTTGGCACGAAAGCCCCGGTACGGGCGGCGTGCAGTTGACCCCGCCTTTATGGTCCACGAGCTGGAATTATCGCCACTACGGACAGGGTGCCGCCGGGATCAGGTGGCGAGACGGCGGCCGCGAATTTATCTCTTCGACGCCGTCTGCAAGTGCCAACGTGGGAGGTGATTCGATGTCGGTCGAACTCGACGGGCTCGGGGGTGATGTTCAGGCTTTTTATGACCGATGGTACGAGAACAACGGCTGGGCGCTGGATTTTGCAGGCGAGGGCGCCTTCAATTCTGCCGAGAATCGACAAAGCGGCCCGCGGCTTGAGATTGTTACGGAGAACATCGCCGATAAAACCGGGGCTGATCTAAGCGTTACCTATATCGAGCGGACGCCGGAGTATAAGCGTTACGACAATCGCGGCAACGCCTATACACGCATGACAATGGACGGTCACGAATCCGGAGTCATGATGAACCCAGGCGAAGCGGAATCGAAGAAATGGCCGTCTGATGGCGAGGAAGTAACTTACACTGCCCATATTAAGAACGTAGGCACTGCACCTGCGAACGGGTTCTCGTATGAGTGGTCTCAGAACGGCGGTACCGGAGATTTCCCCGGAAGTCTGGCACCCGGCCAAGAAACGACCGTGACCTTTAAGACGCGCTACAAAAGTGTGGCTACGGATCATAGAACCATGCCCGTTGCGTTGCGGATCAGACCGAAAAGCGATGATGCAATTGCCGGCAACGACTTTCTTGAAATTCAGGCGAATGCGCTCAACCTTGGAATTTGGGTAGACCAAGGATTCTACGACATGTTTTCCACACAGGTAAACGGTGTCGGGTCGAGATCCTTCGAAGATTGGATTCAATGGCAATTTCGAATTTGGAACGACGTGTTTATGCGACACAGTCGGTTTGCTTTTGCCGAAGACGGGATTCGCGAGAGCGTTCGCATCGGACGGATCACTGTCGTTCCGAACGGAACGCTGTCGGGCGGTGTACACATGCCGAACGACACGCCGAACCTCATCTACGACGGGGAGTGGGGCTTCGATTCTGCTTTCGGCGATGCGGCCGCGTATATCGCCGAAGTTCGGAACAAGGCAGATCGCGCGCTTATACATGAGATGAGCCACCAAATCGGACTTGTCGACATGTATGTTATGAACGTCGAGGAAAACAAGGTTCATTTGAAAGTCGACGATAAGGTTCTTACAAGGGGAGCGGTGGACCCCTATCCGGGACTGATGGGAGGAGGCGACACTCGCAACGACCTGCTTATCCCTACGCACATTCCGATTCCCTATGAGCCGACTTCGGACGTCGTATTCGCGAGCCCGATTTTCCAACCCACCGACTTGTATGCTCGCACCGATGCCGCAGCTCTGAATGCAAACATCGGCTATCGGCGCGGTTACTACGGGGAGTACTTGTATTCGCTCCCGGGTACGAATTTGCTGCGTGTGTCCGATAGAAACGGAGGGGCGATCGCGAAAGGCGCGTTGCAGTTTTATCAGACAAGCGCGGGCGAAGTTCGAGATTCTGCGTCGGCGTTCAGTGTCGATTTCGAGAACGGAATCGCGCGTTTACCGGCTAGACCGACAGGCTTGGCTGCTCCGTTTACGACCCTTACCGGGCATACACTTTCTCCGAACCCGTTTGGAAGGATCGATGTAGTCGGCGGCAACGGCGTGTTCTTGGTTCGACTCGATCATGCGGGCCGTACCGAGTGGAAGTGGCTAAAAATATGGCAACTTTTCGATGCAGGCGCACGGGGATCTAAAGTGCTCTCGACTCACGAATTGCGATTCAATGTAAGCGACCGACCAATCAAAGAGCAGGACTGGGCGCTCAAAAAGACGGCAATCGACAGCTCGAACAGTAGCGGTGAAAACATCGCCGCGCTGATAGACGGCGATCGCACGACAATTTATGCCGCCGGAGAAAAGATAGGCGACTGGGTTGAGATCGACATCGGCCGCGACAGACCCATCGGCGAAGTGAAACTTCTAACCGGGCCCGATCCTAAAGCGTTCTGGCAGCGCTTCGATGTGATGGTGTATGGAACGGGCCAGACGGTGAATACTGCGAGAGTGTTCGCAGGCGAATCGAACTGGAACTACGCCGTGACGATGGAGAAAGACAGTGTAAATGGCGTGACCTCGGTAGCGTACCGCGCACCCGCGCAAACGGTTCGGTTTATTCGCCTGGTGAACAAGTCCGGCGGCGCAGGTTCGCTCGGAGGTATCGAAATCCGGGAGACGGAGATCGGCCAGTGAGGGTCGGCGTCCTTACGTTCACGGACGGACGCAAGCGCTGCGCTGATTTATTGGAAAACGACTGTCGCCGCTTTCAAAGCGACGTCGGCAATTGGCTAAAGGCAGAGGGTCATGAGCCGGTCGAGTTTTCGGAAATCGTTTGGAACTATCGAACGGCGATCGACGGGGCGGAACGCATGAACGAGAAGGGATGCGAGGCCGTAATTTTCAACTTTTGTGTTTGGGCATTTCCGGACTTTGCGGCACAGGCCGCAATGCGGGTCGACGCCCCAATACTGTTCCTGGGAAATGTCAACCCAGGGTTTCCCGGTTGGGTGGCATTCTTTGCAGCTGCGGGAGCATTAGACGAGATCGGCGTGCCGTTCGGCCGAGCGCTGGGTGACTTGGGTGATGCGGAGGTCGCCGAATCTGTTCGGAAATGGCTTTCCAGGAATCGCGATAAAAGGCAGATCGGGTATGCCGCGGCAGATGCTCTTAAGGGATTGCGATACGGAGAGTTCGACGGCCCGAGCATGGGGATGTACACCGGCCATATCGACCCGTCGCAATGGATGGAGCAATTCGGAGTTCACGTTCATCACCGATCGCAATTGACGCTCGCGTATTTATGTGATTCAGTCGCAGCCGACCGCGTGGAGCACGGTGTGGACTGGCTCGAGAGGCATTGCCGAGAAATCATGTGGGGAGACCTGCTTACGCGGGAGCATCTTGCGAAGCAAGTTCGCGTGTACTACGCCGCCAAGGATTCTTGCCGTTCCGAAGGCATCGACTTCTTAGGATTAACCGGACAACTCGATTATACGGAATGGCCGGACGGCATTACGATGGACGTGCCGGAGGCGCTTTTTAACGACACCGCCGATCCCGAGGAAGAGCGCAAAGCTCCAACGATATGCGCGACGGAATGCGACAGTAACGGCGCGCTAACCATGCGGATTCTCCATGAGATAGCCGAAACTCCCGTGTTGTTTGCCGACTTGAGGCACTATTTCGCCGACCAGGATGTATATGATTTGGTGAACAGCGGGCAGCACGCGCCGTGGTTCTCGCGGCGTTCGGAGAACGCAGTCGATAATTGGAAG
>JAICGT010000161.1 GCA_025922995.1 Fimbriimonadales bacterium | reverse complement strand
TCGTCCCGGCGAGAATCTTCAGCAGGCCGTCCTCTCGCAGCTCGTGCATACCGTTCGCCTTTGCCGCTGCTTTGATGTCTGCGAGCGGAGCACGACGAACCACCAACTCGGCGATCTCGGCATTCATCCGCATCAATTCGTAGACGCCGACTCGGCCGCGGAACCCGGTGAACCTGCAATCCTCGCAGCCCTTCCCGCGATAGAGGGTCACAGTCGCTTCAGGATCCGTCACTTCGAAACCGAAGCGCCGCAGTTCGGACTGTTTCACTTCATAGGGCTCGGCGCAGTGAGAGCAGTTGCGTCGCCCGAGACGCTGAGCAAGCACGCCGATTACGGTTGCAGAAATCAAGTAGGGCTCGAGGCCCATGTCCGTCATACGTGCGACAGCAGATGGCGCGTCGTTGGTGTGCAGCGTCGACAAGACCAAGTGACCCGTGAGCGATGCTTCGACGGAGATCTCCGCCGTCTCAAGGTCACGCATTTCACCGATCATGATGATGTCGGGGTCTTGCCGCAGGAAGCTGCGTAGGGCGGTGGCGAAGCTCAAGCCGGCTTTGCGGTTGACCTGGACCTGCGAAATGCCGTTGAGCTGGTACTCGATCGGGTCTTCGATCGTGATGATATTGCGCTCGATGCTGTTGAGCTTATGTAAAACCGAGTACTGCGTCGTAGTCTTGCCTGCGCCCGTCGGCCCGGTCGAAAGAAACATGCCGTTGGGCTGTCGGGTGAGCTCCTCGATTTGCGCCTGCACCTCTTCGCTGAAACCTAGCTTATCCAGCCCCAAAAGAATGCTGGTCTTATCGAGAATTCGCATGACGATCTTTTCGCCGAACGGCGTGGGGATCGCACTAACACGAAGGTCGAAGTCTTTGCCGCCCTGACGAATTTCGATACGGCCGTCCTGCGGGATGCGCCTTTCGGCGATGTTCATGTCCGCCATGATCTTGTAGCGGCTGATCAGGGGAGCCTGAAGGTTTTTCGGCACCGTCATGGCTTCGTGCAAGACGCCGTCTACGCGATACCTCACGCGTACGCCGCGCTGCTGCGGTTCGACATGGACGTCCGAGGCGCGATCTTGAATCGCTTGTTGGATCAACGCGTTGGCAAGCCGGATGATGGGCGCTTGCTCGGCAACCTGCGCCGCAGCCGCTGCGTCGGCTTCGTCCTCGAGGCCGCGCGCTGCGCCGGCTTCGGCGATCGCTTGGCTGATGTCACCTCGTGAACTCGACGGCGCTGCAGTCGCCGCCATGGCCTGGGCCAATCCGCTTCCTTCTTGAGGGTTGCCGTTGCCCGAGCCATAGTGTTTGCGGATGGCTTCCTCGATTGCTTCAGGGACTGCGCGCACGGGTTTCACGTCGAGGCGAGACACCATGCGAACGTCGTCGATGGCTTGAATATTGTTCGGGTTCGGCATGGCGAGGTAGAGCGTGTTGCCCTCTTTCCGAACCGGGATCACGGTGTGGTTCTTGGCGATGCGCTCGGGCACCATGTTGATAGCGCCGGAGTCGATCTGATAACGGTCCAGGTCGACGAAGTTCAAGCCCTCTTCTTGGGCTTTCGCTTCGAGCATCTCGCGTTCACCCAAGTATCCGAGTTCGACGAGGACGCGGCCCAGGTCGGAGGATTTGGATTGTTGAAGAACCTTCTGGCCTTCGTCGAGTTGCTCTTGGGTGACGTAGCCTTTTTCGAGAAGGTACTGCGCCATCGGTTTACGGGGCATCGCCATGCTTTAGTTGTTACTCCTGAGGCCGCGTGCGCAGCAGGTTCTGATGATACCTTCCGTCGCAAACGGCTAAACCTTTTTTCGGTCACCGGTTCGCCTCTCCTGTCCGTGACTCCACTTAAGGACGCGAGTCGCCGCTTCGAAAGTTCGGCGAGGTTTCGTGCATCTCCTCCGGGACCCGGACACTTGCACCGCTTGGTGTGGTCGGGAGTGTCCTCCTGCTCGGGCGTCGATGCCGTCGAGTCGAGAGCTCGAGAATAGGTCCATCGTAAGCGGCTGCCACGCCGACATCGTTCTGGAAGCGAGCCTGTTGAGGACCGGACTACCGCTCGCGCGCGCCCAACTCCAATATGACGCGCATCATTACGCCGCCTTATGCATAGGTAGTATCGTCACAAGAGAGCGGATGGAGAAGCGCTTTTACATCGACCCTAGCCGTTGTATCGGCTGCAATGCGTGCGTGACCGCATGCGCCGAGTGCGAAACGCATGTCGGCGTCAGCATGATCCATCTTGAAACGATCCTGCGCGGCGAGACCGTGCAGACGACACCAATCATTTGTATGCACTGCGAGGAGCCCGCGTGCGCGATGGTCTGCCCTGCCGACGCCATCAAAAGAACACCGGACGGGGTTGTTCAAAGCTCTCTCAAGCCGCGCTGCATCGGGTGCACTAATTGTGTTTACGCCTGTCCGTTCGGCGTGCCGAAATATGACGCAGACATCGACCAAATGATGAAGTGCGACATGTGCTACGACCGCACTTCGATCGGCAAAAAGCCCATGTGCGCGACTGTCTGCCCTTCAGGCGCGCTGTTTTTTGGAACAGCGGAAGAGATCGCCGAGCAACGTGGTGGCACCCCAGTCCACGAATTTGTTTTTGGCGAGCGGACGATCCGCACAAAGGTGGCGATCATGATGCCCGAGGGCGCCGATAAACTTCGGGTTCGGCCCGATGCTTTGATCAGAAAAAACGACTTGTTACAAAAGGCGAGGCTATAGGAAATGGATGATCGACTAAGTAAAGAATTCCCGATCGATTGGGAAGAGGACAATTACGTTTCCCGGCGCGAGTTTTTCAAGTTTATGACCCTCGCAAGCGGGGGCTTGGCGCTCGGCTCGGTAGGGCTCGCCGCATGGTCGCAAACGAAGCGTGGCGAAGTACGATTCGAGCCGGCTCGCATCGCGGGTATGACCGACGTCGAAGTCGGTGGCTCCCTCGGTTTCTCTTATCCACGGCCAAAAGATATCTGCATCCTTGTGCAGCCCGAGCCTGGTAAATACATGGCCTTCTCGCGCCGCTGCACGCATCTCTCATGCCCCGTGAACTACGAGCACGACCAGAAGCGGCTGTTCTGCCCTTGCCACAACGGCGCATTCTCGATCGAAGACGGATCTGTTCTACAGGGTCCGCCGCCACACAGCCTTCCGCAAGTCATATTAGAAGTTCGCGACGACGGAATCTTCGCCGTCGGTGTAAGCCACGGAGCCGACCACTCATGATTTCGGAACAGGAGCAACAGCGCCACCGACAGCGCGCGGCCGTTTACGTCGTTCTATTGATGTTCAATCTCACGTTGATCATCCTGCAGATTTGGCTCTTTGCGGGGACACTGGAAAACTTGATCGCAGGGAAGTTCTCCGTCGCTATACCCGCGGCGGTCGTCAGCGTGATTTGCGCCGGAGTTAACGTCTGGATGCTGGTCGGCCTCTACCGAATGGAAAAGCGTCCGTAATCATGATTGCGGTCATAGAATGTGACGTCGATAACGAAAACAATATCCGCGTATGAGCGAGCGTAGTCCGGCGAACCGAATCCTGTTTCTAAATACTTTGGCGTTTGCCGTGTGCTTCGCGGCGTGGACGCTTTACGGGGTTCTCATCACGTATTTGGTCGATCAGCAACAACTGACGCTGGACAAAGCACAGATCGGCTGGCTTATCGGTGCGCCCATCCTAACAGGGTCGATCATGCGTCTCCCGATCGGTATCCTTGCAGACCGATTCGGCGGCAAGCCTGTGTACGTCGCGGTAATGCTCGTTTCCGCAGTCGCAATGTTCTTAACGAGCTATGCAAGTGGATTCGCAGGCTTCCTAATCGGCGGTCTAGCGTTCGGAATAAGCGGAGCTTCTTTTGCGGTGGGCGTCGCCTATACATCTCTGTGGTTTCCCAAGAACAAGCAGGGAACAGCCTTGGGGCTATTCGGCATGGGCAACCTGGGAACAGCGATAACCTCGCTTGGCGCTCCACATTTAATTGCCTCTGTTACGGATGGTGGCGCGAAAATAGAGGGCTGGCGTGTCGTTCCGCAGATTTATGCGGGCGGCCTCGTTGTCATGGCGGTGATTTTCGCGTTGTTCGCAATCCCGAAGCGAATCGAAGGTCCGCCGAAGACCCTCGCTAAAATGCTGCAGCC
>JAICGT010000160.1 GCA_025922995.1 Fimbriimonadales bacterium | reverse complement strand
GATTCCGCGCCTCGCCTCCGGTTTGGGCGATGCCTGCGAATTTCAGGAACTGGCCGAGCGTAATGAAGTCGCTGCTGATCGAGACGTCGTTCAATAGCCGGGCGGCATCGGCGGTGGGCCGATCCGCGCTTGCAGACGTCTGTCGTCGAGATCCAGCACATTGTCCGTGATGAAGCCGCGCAGCTCGCTAACCTCGTGGCGAAGCGCCGCGACCTGATCCTCGAGTTGTCGAACCCGGTCGAAGTTCGCTTTGCCTCCGGTGCCCAACTCCGCCATTTTGCGATGGTGGGCAGTCATGATCGCTACGATCGGCACAACGACGAAGAGCCCGATGGGAATGAGCAGTGCCAGCGTCCCAGCGATTTCGGCGATTGGCATAAATATGGCGAGAACCCGTTCCATTATCTTTCTTGACTACAGAGTACCGGAAGAATGGGCACAGCGTTGCGCCGTCTTAATCCCTTCGACTTCGACGGTGTCTTGCATGTCCACGCACTCCCCGCCCTCAGATGGTTTCCACTCGGCTATACTATTGACATGCGGCGTATGCTCGTACCGATGCTCGCCCTGAGCGCTTCGGCTGCTTTTTCTCAGCCGCAGTACGAAGTCGTCGACCTGACGGCGATCTATGGCCAGGGCTTCGAGGCAGTGAGCATCAACGATTCGGGCGTAATCGCCGGCAACTTGTTCGGTCGCGCCTGCGTGGCCGACGGCGGTAAGTTGACGATGCTGCCAAAGTGGAAGGGCGAAGATTGGAGGCTGCTCGACTTCGGCAACAACGGTGACGCAATCGGCCGGGCGTACGGGGGCGGACCCATTGAAAGCGTCTACTTCGATGCCGGCAAAGGTACGGTGGTCGACATGGGGATCGAGGGACCCGGAACGATTGGAGCCGTGCAAGGCATCAATAGTGTCGGCCAAGCGACGGGGCAGTCGTCGGCAGTCCGTGCCTTCGTGTGGGAGCAAGGACAACCTTTGCAAGTCCTCGAGCCCCATGGGGCAGGATTCGACCTTAATGATTCCGCTACTGTAGTGGGGGTCGGAGGGGGGTTGCCATTTGCTGCCAGGTGGATCGAAGGTAAGTACCAGAACCTGCACCCTGCTTGGGCGGAAACGAGCGAGGCCGTGGCAGTCAATAACTTGGACGAAGGTGTGGGCAGGGCTTGGGCACCGGGTATCGGCTACCGGGCGCTACTTTGGCGCGACGGATTGACGGTCGATTTGGGCGATCTTGGCGGCGGCGCCCAAGCTCACGATATCAACGAGTTTTCGCAAGTTGTTGGAGTGGCGTTCGGGCACGGTCCGTCGGAGGGCTATCTTTGGGAAATGGGAACTATGCACCGACTCGAAGACCTCGTCACCGGTGGGACAGGCTTCGTAGTGGTCAATGCCGCGACGAGCATCAATAGCTCCGGCCAATTGTTAGCCACCGGATTCACAGGCTCGTTCAACAATTCACTGCTGTTTCAGCCCGTGCCGGAACCAGCGACCGGAATCGTCCTGACCGGCCTTTGCTTTTTGATCTGCGTTACTAAGGTTTGCCGCGGAAGGCGGCAGGGAGGAAGACATGAAGACGACAAGACTGAGCGCGGCGATCATCGCATGCGCATCGATTCATAGTGCGCATGCGCAAAGCGGCGGTACTTGGACACCGCTCATCACTCAATCCAATGGAGGATGGGCAAATCTCACTGGAACTGAGGTCTACCCTGACGAGGTTAGGCCGGCAAGGGCTATTCACATGGTCCACCTGAGGCCGACGAATGTAGCGATGGGCAGTACCGGCAGACTTTTGTTTTGGGGCAGAAGTGTCGACAACGGCCAAGGGGTAACTCCTTATGTGTGGAATCCTTTCGACTTGAGTAATCCGAACAGACCTTTCGGAACGTTCACGCAAACTACGCCTCTCGGTTATGAAGCCTTTTGCTGCGGTCAGGCGCTTATGGCAGACGGCAAAGTGCTGATCGCAGGCAGCAATTTTCGGCCCGACCCAATCGGTGTGCCGCCCCATCACTATGTTGTTCCCGGCCCGGAAGTATCTGTTCTCAACCCGGACACACTCGTATGGAGTCAAATGCCGCCAGCGTTTGAACTTCAACGTTCTCGCTACTATCCGGCGGTCACCAGAATGCCAGCAGGGAAAATGGTTGTCAACGGCGGGCAGGCGAAGCTGTACGTCCTCCCCAACGATCCTGAGAATCCGCATCCAAAGGACGAATTCGTTGTTGAACCCTTCGAGGTCAATCCCGATACCGTCAACGCACTCGCAGCTTGGCAAATGCCTGTCGCGGAGCTTTATGATTTCCTCAACTACCCATTCGTGTTTCCGGTTTCCCCAAGTGAGATGATCTTCGTCGGGCCGTCACGTCACAACGGCGGCTTGTACGTAGATCTTTGGCTCGAGAACTACCCCACCTTCTATTTCAGCACCGCTGTCGGAGGTGACGAGGGCGGCCGAATCCTGTTCGGCGGGAGCAGCGAAACTTGGCACGGCTCGGTTGTGCTCATGAACAGTGTCGTTTACAAATCAGGCGGCCTCTCGCGTATACACAAAACCATCAAGTACGGTAACTTGCCGGCAACCAACGAGGCCGAGTATTTGCCGATCGGCAGTATGTCAACCGACCCGCTATGGACCTTTGCCGCTTCGATGAACTACGCAAGGATCGACCATAACTTGGTCGCGTTGCCAAACGGCAAGATATTGGCTCTTGGGGGGTCCCTTTACCACGATTTCGAAAGAGAAGAACCTGTCAATTGGGTCAATCAAGCCGAGATTTACGACCCAGGAACTAATGTTTGGACCAACGTAACCGATCCCGACGCGAACACCTTCCGGGGCTACCATTCCACCGCCATTCTTTTGCCGGATGGGCGTGTCGTGCTGTCGGGTGGCGATGTCGGATTCGACGAGGAACTGCCGGGCCAACCGCCGTCGGCCCAAATCTTCACACCGAACTATGGCGCCGGCACCAGACCGCAAATAACGGCGGGACCGGACGAGATACAGATCGGCAGTGTGGGGAACTCGATCAGCGTCAACGACTCATCGGTCAGTAAAGCGGTGCTCATTGGCCTCGGCGCGGTCACTCACAGTTACGACATGAACCAACGCTATGTCGAGTTGGACCTAACCGGCACCGGAAACCCACTTGTGAAGCATGTGAAAGGACCGAACAGCTCGACGCAGGCTCCCGTTGGCTGGTACATGCTGTTTGTGTTGAAGCCCGATGGGCAAGGAAACATGCTGCCGTGCCAGTTGGCTAAATACGTGAAGGTCGTGCTGCCAAGCCGATAACGATAATCCAGTGGCCGCCTTCGCTTGCCCAGAGGCGGCCACAGGATAAGCTCTTCAGGAGCGTAATCCATATCCCGCCCTATCCGCACGTATAATGGTTCGCCTATGCGAGCGAGCAAGTTTTTCCTACCGACGCTGAGGCAGGCGCCGGCCGATGCCGAACTGCGAAGCCACTCCCTGCTCGCGCGCGGCGGATTTATCAAACGTCAAGCCGCGGGCGTCTACACCTACCTGCCACTCGGTTTGCGCGTCATGACCAAAGTCGCAAACATCGTACGCGAGGAGGCGAACGAAGCCGGCGCGATCGAAATGTTGATGCCCACCTTGGTTCCATTCGAATTGCTGCAGGAAACCGGCCGAGACAAGGTCGAAGTGCTTTATAAAACAACCGACCGAACCGGCCGCGATTTCGCCCTAGGCTTCACCCACGAGGAGATCGTCACCGACGTCGTTCGGTCGTTCGTTTCCAGCTATCGGCAGATGCCGCTATGCCTGTATCAAATCCAAACGAAATTTCGCGACGAGCCACGTCCCCGCGCGGGACTCATTCGCGGAAAAGAGTTTTCGATGTTCGACGCCTACAGCTTCGACACTAACGCCATCGACGTAGACCTGGTTTACGAACGCATGGCGGACGCTTACAAAGCGATGTTTCGCCGCATGGGGTTAGATGTGCTGATGTGCGAGGCTGAGGCCGGCGACATCGGCGGCTCGCACAACCACGAATTCATGGTGATCGCCCCCGCCGGGGAAGACAGCGTGTTGTTAGATAGCGCAACCGGAGTCGCGGCAAACGCAGAGCGATGCGACATCGGCGGTTCGTATCCGATCGTGCAACCAAGCTGCTCGATGGAGT
>JAICGT010000159.1 GCA_025922995.1 Fimbriimonadales bacterium | reverse complement strand
TGCTGACGAATCTCGGCTACGACGTGGTTGCCGAAGCGGGTGACGGACAGGAAGCCGTCGACTTGGCGAAATCCTTCCGGCCCGACATCTGCGTCTTGGATATCAAAATGCCGATCAAGGACGGAATCTCTGCGGTCGCGGAAATCGTTGGAGGCGAGATCGCTCCGGCGATTTTGCTCACCGCGTACAGCGACCGCGAACTGATCGACCGTGCTAAGGAAGCGGGAGCGTTCGCCTACCTCGTCAAGCCCTTCAAGCCCAACGACCTACCCCCGGCGATCGAGTTGGCAGTCAGCCGATATGAGCAGAACCGCGACCTCACAAATCAGGTAGCCGACCTAAACGAGCGCCTCGAAACGCGAAAGATCGTGGAGCGAGCAAAGGGCGTGCTGATCGAGCGGCACGGCATAACGGAAGCCGAGGCGTATCGCAAGCTGCAGCAATCGAGCATGAACGCGCGCAAGTCGATGCGCGAAGTCGCCGAGGCCGTTTTGCTGGCACAGAGCGTGGAGTGACCACAGCAGGAATTATGAAAACTCCGACAATCACGAAAGCAATTGGATTCGCAGCCATCGCGCTGTCTCTGATCGCGGGATGCAGCGACAAAAAGGACGACGCTCCGCCGCCGAGCGAAGCTAAGCCGATGAAGGTTGCGCTGCTCACTCCGAATTCCGTAAACGACTCGGGATGGAGCGCGCTGGCATACAAGGGCTTGCAAGACATTGAATCCGCGCTCGGCGCCGAAATCCAAAATGTCGTCGCCTCCTCTCCGGCGGAAATAGCGGACGCCATGCGGTCTTACGCCCAAAAAGAATTCGACCTCGTTATCGGACATGGATACGAATACAACGCGGTCGGCATGGAAGTCGGGAAAGATTTTCCTAGTACGGTTTTTGTCAGTACGAGCGGCAATGAATTTGCAAACAACGTCGGAACCTTCCGCTTTAATTTAGAACAAGCCACCTATCTTTGCGGGATGATTGCAGCAAGGATGAGTAAGACGCGTGTTGTCGGCATGGTCGGCGGACCCGAAGTGCCCAGCATCGAAAGCACTTTCCAAGCATTCGAAGCAGGGGTTAAGGCTGTCGATCCGAACGTTAAAGTCTTGAAAGCGTACACAAAATCCAATGACGATGTGGGGGCGGCAAAAAGGCAAACGATGGCGTTTCTCGATCAAAACGCAGACATGATCATTCACCAAGCGAACGCAGCAGCCGGCGGCGTGTTCGAGGCGTGTCAAGAGCGCGGCGTTCTCGCGTTCGGAACAAACAGCGACCAATCCGGTGACGCGCCGATGACCGTTATTTGTAGCGCAGTAATCGTCGCCGGCCCTGCATTCGTCGATATGGCAAAGCAAGTTCGTGATAAAACGTTCAAAGCAGGCGTTTACTTGCAGGGGATGGAACAGGGCGCAGTCGATCTTGTTTGGAATGAGAAACTCGCAGTTGGCGTTCAGCAGGGCGTGAAAGACATGGTCCAGGAGACGAAACGGAAGATTATTTCCGGCGAGGTCGTCGTCCCGAAGCTTGAGTTCTGAGACAGGTCGTTCAACCCGCCCTGGTCGGCAATCGCTTGACGAAGCGCTTCAGCGCAACGACCGCGCTCGACTGCGTCGATATCTCGTTTTATCCCGGCGAGATTCACGCGATACTTGGAGAAAACGGCGCCGGTAAATCGACGCTCGTCGGCATTTTATCCGGCAATATCGCGCCCGACGAGGGAACGCTGACCGAGGGCGACCGAGTTCTCGAATTTCGCGACCCACGCGACGCTCGCCGACACGGCATCGACATCGTGCAGCAGCACTTCATGCTCGTTCCTGCGTTTACGGTCGCGGACAACCTGGCCTTGGCTTCTCTAAAAACGACGCCGTTTCTGAACGCGAAAGCGTCGGCTCAGGAAGCGCGGGTAATTGCGGAAAGCCTCGGCTGGCAAGTCAATTTAGACTCAGTAACTGCCGACTTGTCAGTCGGCACCATGCAACGAGTCGAGATTATCAAGGCGCTCGCAGGCGGTGGCAGAGTCGTGTTGTTCGACGAACCCACGGCAACCCTGTCTCCCGATGAAGTCGAAGACCTGTTCAGGGTTATGCGAAAATTGCGCGAGGAGGGCCGCGCGATCGCGCTGATCACCCACAAACTCGACGAAGCTCTCGCGGTCGCGGACAGGGTTACGGTGCTGCGAAAAGGAAAGGTGGTCGTGACCGCACCGGCTCAAGGAATATCTCCGTCGCAGCTCGCACAGTGGATGGTCGGCGAGTTGCCTTCGGATCTCAAGAAGACCGCTGTTCCCAAAGGGAACAAGGTCGCGACGATTTCAGGACTCACCGTCTTTGGCGATCGTGGCGAAAAACTTGTGGACGACGTCGCTTTCGAAATTTCTGAAGGTGAAATCGTGGGATTCGGTGGTGTCGCCGGCAACGGCCAGGTTCCGCTTGCGGAAGCGCTGGCCGGGTTTCGTGATTATGCGGGGCAACGTGAAATCATTGGCAATGTCGCTTATATTCCGGAGGACCGACAGCGCGACGGTCTCGCACTGTCGATGTCGATTTCGGACAATCTTTTGATCGAAGGACATCGCAAACGATCACTTTCCTTTTTTGGTCTGTTTATTCCTCAGCGCGTCCGGGCATGGTGCGAAGCAATTGTCGCGAAATACGCAGTTCAGACGACATCGATCGACGCACCGGCATCATCCCTCAGCGGCGGTAATCAGCAAAAACTCGTCGTGGGAAGAACCCTCGATGGCGATCCTAAGTTTATCGTCGCAGTTAATCCCACGCGGGGTTTGGACGTACGCGCCGAAAACTACGTCCACAAACAATTGTTGGATGCAAAAGCGAAGGGCGCAGCTATTGCACTGTTTTCTACCGATCTCGACGAACTCGCGGCGCTCGCGGATCGCGTCTTTTACATGAACAGCGGCAAGCTGACGTCCGATTTGTTGGGGGAAATCCGATGAAAGCCTTCTGGCTCCTGGTGCCGGTCGGATTGATTCTCATCCTTGCCATCACGATCGTCGCATTCGGCATGCCATTCGGCGAATCCATGCAACTCCTTTTCGAGGGCTCCCTAGCAGATAAATTCGGAATGCACCGAACGCTCTTGAAAGCAACGCCGCTCATCATGGTCGCGCTCGGGACGATTGTCGCTTGGCGAGCCGGGATGTTCAACATTGGTGGCGAGGGACAGCTGATTTTCGGTGTTTGTTGCGGGGGCGCAGCCGCTGCGCTGGGCGCATCCCTGCCCGCAGTTGTGCAAACCCCGACAATTCTCATCGTCTGCGCCGTCGGCGGTGCAGCCTACGCCGGCATCGCAGGTTGGCTGTACGCCGCACGAGGCGTCAACGTTGTCATCAGCACGATCCTGCTGAATTTCGTTGCAATCCACCTCCTAAGCTATCTGGTTCGTGGGCCACTGCAAGCGTCCGGCGGCGCGATCCCGCAGAGCGAGCCGCTAGAAAAGTCCGTACGATTCGCGATTCTCGACGGCCAGACCGCGCTGCACGCTGGAATACTTATCGTCCCCATTGCCGCAACAGCGGTGTGGCTCTGGCTGAGCATGACGCGGTCGGGTTTCAAACTCCGCCTCGTCGGCAAAAACCCATTCGCTGCACGCGCGGCACGTCTGCCGGTTGCAAAAATCCAAGTCGTGTCGCTCATGGTTAGCGGAGCGCTTTGCGGCCTTGCCGGAGGCATCGAGTACCTCGGCAGCAACGGAATCTTGTTCGATGACTTCTCGCCCGGCTGGGGATTCCTCGGCATCCCGGTCGCGCTGCTCGCCGGCTTAAGTCCTCTTGGCGCGATCGCAAGCGGCTTGTTTTTTGGCGCGCTTTTTGCGGGCTCGAAAAACCTCGAAGCGTTCGGAGACGCGGGGTCCGCGCTCGTCTTCGCCATGCAGGGCGCGGCAGTTCTCGCGTTCGTCGCATTGTCTCGCTTAGCGGTTAGCCAAAAAGAGGCGGAAGCATGACGATACTCCTCGGACTCATCGCAGCGATGCTATCGCTTGGCACACCCTTGGTGATCGCCGCTGCCGGCGAAGCCGTGTCCGAGCGAGCGGGTGTGTTGAATATCGGTCTGGAAGGCACGCTGCTGGCGGCGGCGTTTGCCGGGTTTGCTACGGCCTCATACACGGGCTCGCCCTGGCTCGGAGTGCTGGCAGGAATCGGCGCGTC
>JAICGT010000158.1 GCA_025922995.1 Fimbriimonadales bacterium | reverse complement strand
TCGACTTCGTCGCCCAGAACAGGATATACGGCTACGACGTTTCAATGGAAAACCTCGCGAAGGAAGTTGTCGTCGGCTTCGAAGTCAAGAAGAACGTCTCGATTCGATACAAAGACCACGCCCTACTCGACAAGCTAACGGCCGCCGCTTCCAAAGCCGGCATCTTCGACCTTGTAAAAGTCGACTACGTGGTAAAAGACATCGCCGCCGCTAGAAAGCGCATCATGGAAGAAGCGGCGAAGGTTATCAAAGCCAAAATGCAGGAGCAGGAGCAACTCCTTGGAGTCAAGGTTGGCCAGCCATACCTGGTGATGCCGAGCCAGCTAAGCGTGTACTACCCGGTTGAGATGTACGACTCCTACGTGGCTCAGGAGTCGGAGGAAGTGTATGGCTACCGACAAGGCATGACGATTCAGCGCGCACGCAAGCCGAGAACGTTTTACTACAATCCCTTAGCGGCTAAAGATTTCGATGTGGCGATAAACCCGTCGTTTATTGAGCCGGCGGTTCAGTTCGCGATTTACGTGCGGGTGAAGTACTGAGGAAGAGGTTTAGTCGATCCTCCTGCGGATCGAATCGACGGTCGGCGCGTGCATAGGAGCGGAGAAAGTCAGCCCTCGCCTCACCGGACGGTGGCATGGGCGGAGCGGCCTTCCTTCTACGGAAAATCAAGACCTATCGGCAAACTGGGATCGCCCTCTCGAGAGGACGATCCCAAGCGTATCGTTGGCGCTTGACTGCCTTACGCCTTGCGTCGGCGCAACAGCAACCCCAAGCCACCGAGAGCCAGGACAACGATCGTGGCAGGCTCAGGGATCACCGTGTACTCGAATTCGATCCGAGTGATGTTGGTACCTGCCTCAGACCAGACATCGTGCATTCCGCCGGGCGACGTTGCCGAGCCCAGGTGGAATTGCATACCGGTTCGGTTTAGCGTGACGAAGTTGCCATCGATCATCGTTCCCAGTGAGCCATTGCCGTAGGAGTTTGTGCCGGATGTTGTGCCGGCTCCGGTAGCTGTGTTGCCGTACACGCCGATGAGGTCACCGGCGTTTACAACCACGTTGATGGGAGCGAACGCTCCTTGGGCCACATCGAGGCCAAGAGCGAGCTGCGTGAAGGCATTGGTAGTTCCAGGGAAGGCGGGCGGCGGAACCGCTCCGTCGAATCGAACGACCGCGAAGTTCATGAAGGTGTTGTTCGATCCTGGCGGCAGCAGTACCTGAATGCCCGTCATGGTAAACGCCACGGGGGCCGTGAAGAAGTAGCCCCGGGTGCTGCCGGTAAACGTGGTCGAGTGCGGGGGCATCATCGCAACTTGTGCGAAAGCGGACGTTGCGGCGATGGCCAAGCCTGCTGTCAGAATAGTCTTATCAAGTTTCATTTGTTACCTCTCTTATATGTCAGGTAACCGGCGAGTCTTAGAACGCCTCCCCGATTCTCCTAAACATCCTATTTCGAGGTGCAATTGGGTCCTCCTGCAAGATTTCCCTAAAAACTACGGTTTCTCCGTTTGATCCCGAGCCGGCGCCGTTACGCTCGCTTGCGGCGGCGCCATACTAGACCCAAGCAGCCCCCTAGGAGCACAACCAAGGTGGCCGGTTCCGGGACGGTGGTGACGGTCGCTGCGAGCGAATACTCGCGCTGCTCGTTTTGGCCCAGGAGTTGACTGTTTTGGATTATTCCGCCGTTCGCCACGTCCGTGGAAGGATCGGGCCAGTTCGTCCACTGATATGACCCGCCCGCGTTAGGAGTGTAGTCGATGATCCGGGTTCCCAGGGCAGCATCATTGTAGCGGAAACCAATGACGTCACCTGCCTCCACGGCAATCCGTCCGGCGGCGATCGGGATGACGTTTAGCCCTAGGACCGGAACGTTCACAATGTTCGATCCGACCAGCATGAAGCCGCCGGTCACCGGCCGCCACATCTGGAGCTTCACGTCGCCCGTAGCGCCCGCCCACAGGGTCCACGCCTCGATGTCTCCCGCAACAGGCGCGGCATGGCCGCTGATGAAAGTGATCTGGAAAGCGAGGTCATTGAGCGGCCGGTCGATGACGGGAGGGCCGAAGGTCTGAGCAAAGCCGGTGGCTGCCTGCCAAACGCACAAGACAGAGACAAATGATCGTAGTGCATGCGTCATAGCGTAAAATGTACCCTAGTAATGCGGGTTATGGGTGCGCCCGCTTATATGTTATGGGTGATCGGAGACGAAGTTGTGACCATCGAGTTCTCGGGCGAAGTGTTCTACTGGCGCGGCCCAGCCCCGTTCTACTTCGTGCGCACACCGCCGACGCAATCGCAACAACTCCAAGACGTTATGAAACTCGTCACCTACGGCTGGGGCATGATCCCCGTCCGCGTACGAGTCGGGCACACGGAGTTCACGACGGCACTGATACCCAAGACGGCGCGTATTTGCTGCCCCTCAAGGACAAGGTGCGCAAGGCTGAGGGATTGAAAGAAGGCAACACGCTAAAAGCGCTGGTGGAAGTAGCCGGAGTCGACTGAGTAAGCTCACCAGATGGCACGCGAACACGAGGATTGGCTGTCCGGCCGAGTGAGACCGCCCAAAATCCCGGGTGACTGGATCGGAGAACCTCTTCCGAAAGGCGAAGGCTGGCGGTGGTTCGATCCGCAAGATCGCGGGAACAGCGTGCGCTTTTATCGCGGCGACCCTGACGCCGAGCACGAAGTGGATCGCAGTACGTACGTGGTGGTAACGGTGAAAGGCGAGCTTATAAACCGACAGGGAAAACCTACAGGCGAGTTTCTGAAAGACTAAAGTCGCGTTTCCCGGCTAATGGGCGTTATCCAAGGACCTGTCGGTCCAGCGATTTGATTTGGTTATGTCGTGACATGACACGCCCATCCATCGAATTCTCCGCCATGACGCCGCGCCGTCTCATCGATAAAAATGCATTCCGGCACGATCGCCTCGGGAGCGATAGGAATGAACTTAGTTGCTTCGCACCAAAATTGCCCGTCGTGCTCCGGAGTTTGGTCTCGAAATGAAAACCCATTAGATCCGGCTTCCGCAACAAAGGCGGTGCGCCGTTCAGCCGAGGGGAAAAATGCGGCGAAGTCCACATCCCGCGGTAACTCAGGATTGTCGCCTAGCTGGTAAAGCTTAAACCAGAGATCGCGAAATCGATCTAGCATCGCTTCAAATGCCGTTGGCTGCAACTGCATCTCATACAGTGACCAGCTCGGATCGTGCCGCCAATCGAGCGCAATATTCTCCTTTTTCAACAATCCTGTTTTAACCAAAACGGACGGTGAGCCTTGTGACTGGCTGTAGAAGACCACTCGCATAGCACCCGCGCCAGTCAAGTGTCCCACGTGAACAGCCCCTGTCGCTTTCAGGGATTGATCCAATTGCTCTTCGATCTTGCCGACTCGCTGCAGTTCGCCGTCGGTCGGCAAGCCGACGTCATTCTGCTTGTAGGGCAGGACGACCGACGCTGCCCACGGTCTTGAGAATCTTTCACCAGGCTCAATCGACGCACACTGGATCAGCACCGGCAAGTCATCGACGATTCGATTGAACAGGCTGTAGCGACGCTCCATTGACTGATTATGCGGGTTGGGAACGGTACCCTGCGACCCATGCCGCTCGATCGCCTCCGCGCCATCTGCCTCGCCCTCCCGGACGTCACGGAGAAAATCAGCCACGGCGAGCCGGCGTGGTTCGTCAGGGGCCGCCTCTTCGCAGCCTTCGCGGGAGAGCATCACGACAACCGCATCGCGGTCTGGTGCGCTGCGCCCGAGGGGGCGCAAGGGGCAATAATTGCCGGCGACCCCGAACACTACTTCCGACCACCCTACGTCGGTCCGCGAGGCTGGATCGGTGTCTACCTCGACGTGCCGCTTGAATGGAAGGACGTGGAGGACGCCATCGCCCAGGCCCACCAAACAGTCTTAACCAAACTATCACAAGCGAAACGTAGACAGTAGACACAAGTCTATGCTACGCTCAGCACATGGAGAAATACCATGCATATATCGAGGCTTGGGGGGTGGCTCATTGGGAGTTCACGCTGGCTTTCGAAGACCTTGGAGACGAGGACCTTTGGAAGCGCCCGCACCCGAGGCTGTTGAGCGTTGGAGGGTTGGCGGCTCACGTCGCTTCCAGCGAGGCGCTGCTATCGAGACCCATGCCGGAAAGCATGCTCGTCGACAAACGCTTCG
>JAICGT010000157.1 GCA_025922995.1 Fimbriimonadales bacterium | reverse complement strand
CGAAGGCAAAAAGATAACGGATGCAGACAGCTTTATTGTCGAGAGGCTGCAAGAAACCGGCAATTTGCTGAAAGCTTACGATTATAAGCACAGCTATCCTTACAGCGAACGCGATAAGAAACCGGTGATCTATCGTACGACCGAGCAGTGGTTTATAAACGTGGATCACGACGATCTGCGCGGTCGGGCGCTTGTCGAAATCGGACAAGTGCGTTGGGTGCCATCGTCGGGTAAGGCGCGGATTACCGCCATGGTCGAGAAGCGGCCGGATTGGTGCATTTCCAGGCAGAGGACCTGGGGCGTCGGCATTCCGATTTTCTTTGGCGTGCCGTCGGGTGAGCCTGTTTATGACCAGGAGGTTTTCGAGCGAGTTGCTCAACTCGTTGAGGAGAAAGGCTCCGGCGCGTGGTTCGAAGCCTCGATCGAAGACATCCTTCCGCAAGGCTATAAGCACCCTAAAACCGGCGAAACGGAGTTTCGCAAGGAAACCGATGTGCTCGATGTTTGGCTCGACAGCGGCGTTACGCATTTTGCCGTATTGCAGCAGAAGTACGATCCCAATTGGAGCGAGTTGAGCTGGCCGGCGGACCTCTATCTGGAGGGCAGCGACCAGCATAGAGGCTGGTTTAATAGCAGCCTGACGACGGGCGTTGCCCTTGCAGACGCCGCTCCTTATAAATCCGTACTCACTCACGGTTTCGTGCTCGACGAAAAAGGCGAGAAAATGTCGAAGTCGAAAGGAAATGTCGTCGACCCGATCGCGGCATCGGATAAATACGGCGCAGACATTCTTCGCTATTGGGCGGCCAGCGTAGATTACACCGGCGACGTTCCCTGCGGAGAAACTCTGTTTAAGCAGGCCGGAGAGCATTACCGACGCATTCGCAACACGCTGCGCTATTTGCTGTCGAATCTTTATGATTACGACGCCGGTTCGGCTCCCGAGATCATCGAGAGCATCGACAGGTGGGCTGTCGACCGAACCGAAGCGCTTGAAATCAAGTGCTGCGAAGAATACGACGCGTATGATTTCAACGGCGCATTAACGCTTATCCACAATTCTTGCGCTCGAGAGCTCAGCCAGTTTTATCTGGATGCGCTGAAAGACCGCATGTATTGCGAGGCGAAAGACTCGCAGGAACGGCGCAGCGGGCAGGCGGCTTGCCACGCAATCCTGTTGAAATTGACGCGACTCATTGCTCCGTTGTTGCCGCATACAGCTGAAGAAGTGTATGCGAAGACCCCACATTCAGATCGGAAGCTCAGCGTCATGATGGAAGTCATCGAGCCGAGCGAATCGCCGGTGCCCGATGAAGCGGGTTTCGGCGCGCTTATCGACTTTCGGGAGCGGTTGTTCGCCGAACTCGAGTCTTGGAAGTCGAAGTCGGGGATCAAAGACTCGCAGGACGTTTTCGTCAAAGCAACGGTGACCGCCGAAACTGCTGAACTCTTGATGTCGTTCGGCGATGAGTTGCCAAATCTGCTTAGAGTCAGCTGGATCGAAATCGCCGAAGGTGACGAAATCCGGTATGAGTTTTCGGAATCGCCGTATTTGCGATGCGAGCGGAGTCGCCTAAGGCGTCCGGATGTCGAAGAAGTCAACGGCGTGCCGCTGACGGCGCGCGACCGAAGGGTCCTCGGTTGGTAAAGAGCCGCATCTCGATCGCGCCGTTTTTGCTTTGGTCTTCGGGGCTGATTGCGTTGGATCAGCTGACGAAGGCCATCGCCCGGGCGAACATGGCGGAGGGCGAGTTTATCACCGTGATTCCGCGGATCCTGGATTTCACGCTCGTTTACAACCAGGGCATCGCATTCGGACTGTTGCAGGGCCTCGGCACTTGGCTCGCTCCGGTGGCGATCGTAATGAGCATTTTTGCTTATTGGCTCTACGTTCGTCGCGAGCCGAACGACCGTTTGCAGGCGCTCGTAGGGATATTGATCGCCAGCGGGGCGATCGGCAATGTTATCGACCGTATTGCGATGCAGAGGGTGACCGATTTTCTCAACATCAAGATTATTCCGGTATTCAATTTTGCTGATATCTACATCACGATCGCGTTCGTCGTGATGGCGATTCTTATCCTTCGGCCCGAGCCGAAGACGGCTGCTGAAAGCAACGACTAGCCAGTTATTCACATTTGTTTCCGGCCTTTTGGCCGTTTTTGAGGTTGTATTCACATTCATCTCATTTTTTTCGTCTATTAGTTGCTCATCTTTTCCGGCCTTAACAAATTAATAGCGGAGTTGCTCGATTTTCGTGAATACAGGATGAGTGTTGTTTTAGAAGTACGAATCGATCCATTTAACTCTTAAGGACACGAGAAGGTCGAAAGTAAACCATATTCGTTTTTGTTTTTAGTTTTTTGCGCCGAGGCCCAAAGACGGAAGCTAAGCTGTGCGCAGCGCGGATGTTGCGGGAAGTCGCCCAGACGGCGAAGCAGCCCATTCGACTTCGCTCAGGGTGACCACTCCCAGTGGAAAAGGGGACCTCAATCTATAAGGCCGTAAATCGGGGAAAAGTCAACCAAGTTGCTTTTCCTTACTGCGGATTTCAACCTCCATCGAAAAGCGTACAATCTCTGTTACTGTTCGAAGTGCGGAACTAAACTAAACCTTACTAGGTCGGCACGCACAGTCCACGGAAACTGCAATAAAGGCTGAGTCGCGTTGTAGGACAATCGAAGACGTATCTCACCAGTGGTCGCATGCACAAATCGGTTGGGGTTGCTTGAGTCAGCGAAGGCTGTCAATTGGTCAGTAGTGCTGAGCATTCCGACATCCATCACTTCGAATTGTCCCAGTGTGAAGTTGTAAAGCTCGGCCACCTGCCGTATTCCATTTTGGTTTGCGGCAGATTCAATGCTTAGCCGCATCGAAGCAAGATTCGTAAACGATGTAAGTGTTGAAACAATGGCTCGGATTGGCGGAATGCTAGGCGCGAGTACCGGTCCTGGGGCCATGCGTACATAAGCATTGTCGCTGAATGCAAGTTCCGGCACGCCGCCCGATTGCAAAAAACCTGGCTGAACGCTGAGCGACATGGGAGGCAGTTCCAGCGCTTGCTGTCGCACAATTGCCATGCCGCCCCTGGTGTTACCCACGTAGATTGTCCCGTCCGAACCCATACTCATTGGTCCGGCGACTGAGCCAGTACCGAGAGGTCGTTGCCATACGACGGTGCCCAGTGGTGACAAAGAGTACAGGGTGCCTGCCGAGCTCACGACAAAGATACGGCCATCGGCTCCGACAATCGGTGCGACGATAATCTGTGATCCCGTTGGAAAAGTCCAATTGACGTGCCCATCCGACAGCCGAATTGAGTAGAGGGTGCCGCCCTCTCGCGATGCCACATAGGTATTTCCGTCTTCATCGAAAGCCGGTGCCGAACGGGTAAGAGAGTTACTCGGGACAGTCCATCTATCTGCCCCGGTTTCGGGGTCGAGGCCGAAAATCATGGCTCCCCAAGAGCCTGCGACAACGGTTCCGTCAGGTGCAACTCCAACATTTCCGGATCGACTTCCCAAATCCCTTTGCCAGGTTTCCGAGCCATCGGCCCAATTCAAGGCAGAAATCGTATTGCCGCTAGCCACGATTGCCACGGTGTCGTCCCTGCTAAACTTTACAGGGCCATTGACGTCGCCGTAGCCAGTTTTTTGCCACACCAGGCGGCCGCTTAAGCCCTTCCACCGCGTGACGACTCCCGTATTCGTGCAAGCGATCGGATCGCCTCCCGGACCGACAGTCGGCGAACCAACGAATCCAATGTTTACATTCCATAGCGATTGCGCCATCGAGTTCAAAACGGCAAGCAGCTTGGATCCTGTCCTTGCGTAAACGAGCTGGTGGTTACCTAGGGCCACAGACGCTTCGGCTCCGCCACCCATGGCGAAGTGGGCAAGGACGTTGCCCGTGGTGTAGTCGAACCTGTAGACCCCAAACGAGGTACCGGAATAGTAGCCAACGCCTCCAGCGTCTAGTACTGGTGCATGGGTAGGCCGACTATCCGTTGCGATTACCCTGTAGATCCATGGGGTGGTGAAGCTGGAGGGATCAGGGCCAACCGGCGCGCGTCCCGTTCCCCACCGGTCCTGCATTTCCATGGGCCAAGGAGCACCGGTCGGCTGTCCATTTGCGAGGCAAACGCAGCCCATGAGAAGCGAACCCAAGAGGCTAAGGCGACTTACGGTTTTCATGT
>JAICGT010000156.1 GCA_025922995.1 Fimbriimonadales bacterium | reverse complement strand
CAATGGAAGAATCGGTCGAAATGGTGACAACGAGAATTGGGGATAACTGACAGAGCTTACAGTTTGCTGCGAGCCTATATCGGCAGGGAATGGGATCGGATCGAGAAGGCCCCAGGCGCAGCGCGCCGGGAATTGGACGAGTATCTGGACTCCGCAAGAGGAGGTTCCGCAGATCCCCCACAGCGCACGGAAGCCGTCACGACGAGGACGGGGCAAAGGAAAGAGACGGACTTGGACGAGGCTTATCGAGTTCTGAAACTTGAGAAGAGCGCCACGCTTGCCGACCTGAAACACGCGTTTAAGACTTTGAGTGAGCGTTCGCTTCCCACCAATTTCCCGGATGGAAGTGAAGAGCAGGAGAAAGCCAAGGCGATTCATGAGCGCGTTCAGCGCGCTTACGACTTAATCCTGCCGATTCTCGATCCGAGACTGAGGAGGTTCAAGTCGTTATGGCTAGAGTAGCAAGGGTGGTTTTGCCCCTTGGCGCGCTTGCATTTCTCGGTGCGTTTGCATGGCAGGACGCGAAAATCGCCAAGCTCGCGCCACTCATCGGCGACTGGGATGTAAAGCTGGATATCGAAGGGCCGGGTGAAGTGGCGGGCACTTACCACGGCACGGCAAAGTTCTCGTGGGAACCGAACAAGCAGCATATTCGCGCTCAGGGATCGTTAAAGAGCGACAAGACCACCCATGGAACCGGTTTTCTGTCTTTCGACGACGACGGAGCAGATCGCGATCACTCCTACCGCGGGGCGTTTCTGTGGGCAGACGATGGCCGAATACTAACCTTGCGGGGCAACTTCAAAGGCAAAGATATCGTTTTCGACGGCACGATCTTAGCTTCGGATGCGAACAAGGACCTCAAGCTGCGGGTGACCACTGACCTGGGACAGGAGAAGATCCTTGTGCAAGTGGATGCGCTCGCAGAGTCCAAATGGGTTCGATTCTTGGAGGTCGAGTTGACCCGGAAGAACCGATGAGACGGCAGTTTTTGGGAATTGTTGTTACAATAAGCTTCGTAAACCTCAAGGAGGAGGGATAACCCTTATGATCGGACTAGTCGCAGCCCTTCCAGGGATGGTCATGCCGGCGCTTGCGGCGCCCGTTGACACCCCGGTCGCGGCAACCATTACTTACACGTACTCCACGCCAGCGCTCAAGCCGCCCGCGCTGAAAATCGGGGACGAGTGCTTCCTGCCTGTCAAGATGGCATCGAAGTTTGGCTGGGGCGTCTCGGTCAAGGGCGAGAAAGCAACCGTCAAGATCGACGGCCGCGAGGTCACAACCTTCGTCCGCGCAATCGGCAACACGCCCTATTTGCCGTTTAGGAGCATCATGACTTCGGTCGGCGCGGTAACGGATTGGACAGGACCCACGAGCATCCGCGCGATGAGCCGCATTTTCAAAATCGAAGCCAAAGGCAATCGACTGGAGGTTCTCGGAACCCTTCCCGTCAAAGTGACGCCCTTCATCGTCAAGAACCCCGATCGGGTCGTGTTGGACATCCACGGCGCCGTAATCGACGCATCGAAACCCCCCGAGGCGAATGGCGAGGTCCGCTACGCCCAGTTCTCTAAGGACACCGTTCGCGTAGTCGTCCAAGTGGACGGAACTCCCAGCCTCCGCTCAGGCGATCGGCCCAGCACGCTGGTTACCGCCGTCGAATGGACGGGCGCGAACGCCGTCGAAATCCAGCCGCTTTCGGCGACTTCGAATCCACTTCCCGAAGTTACACCGGAAGGCGTTTCCCTAACCCCGCCCGCAAACATTGCCGGAATTCCCGCCCTGGTTACCGACACTCCGGAACTCAGTATTCTGCGCATTCCCTACAAGACCACCGGTGGTAGCAACGTGACGGTCCGTCGCGAAGACGGCAACGTCTATCTGGTTCGGATCCCGAATGCCAGGCCCGAAGGTGACTTCGACTCGCTGGAGGGCGTGGTTGTGAAATCGGCGACTTATGCCGTAGCCTCGAACGACACGATCCTGCGGCTCGAACTGAAGAGGCCGATGGGCGTCAGCGTTGAGCCGGCTAACGACCGCTTGACCGTTACGATCACCAGGCCGCGCAGCGCAGGCGGAAAGCTTGCGGAAAAGACAATCGTGGTCGACCCGGGCCATGGAGGAGCCGACGCTGGAGCGAGAAGCGGCACGTTATACGAAAAGAATTTAACACTGCCGATCTCCAAAATGGTAGTCGAGGGACTGAAGGACCACGGAGCGACTGTGCTTATGACGCGCAGCGGAGATGCAACGCTCAAACTCCACGACCGTCCGAAAGTCGCCAATAACAGCAACGCGCACTTTTTCGTGAGCGTGCATATCAATTCGAATACCGTTGCGAACTCTCAGTCCGGATCGTTTGTTTATTATCATGGCGGCGACGCGGATTCGAAGTTGCTCGCCGACCTGATCTCGGAAGAGATCGGCAAAGTTAGCGAGCTAAAAAGCCATGGATCGAGAAGCGACATGACGGTTGCGAAGCAGTCTGGTTTCGCGGTACTGCGCGGTAGCAAGATGCCCGGCGTGCTTGTCGAGGTCGCTTATATCAACAACGCGAAAGACCGTAAATATCTTCAGAGCGCCGAATTTCAGCGTAAGATCGCGAACGCCATTATCAAGGGCATAAAGGCATACATCGGTGAGTAAAAGAGATACTCCTAGTGCGACTCCGCTCGTCATTCTTGGGCTTGTAGCCCTCGCCGTGTTCCTCGGACTGGTGTACTACGTCAGGTCCGGGCCATCACCGAAGTACGACCGCAACAACCCGCCCGATGTGCAAGCGCAACAGAACGGCGACGCGGTCGGTTACACGGCTGCCGTTTGGAAAGACGGCAAATTGGTACAAGAAGAGAGAACAGCGCCTAAGGGAACCGATATTGTTGTCGCGGCGGTAAACGACGCGTTAGATTCGATTTCGGCCGTGCAGCCGGAAGCGAGGTTGGTGGAAACCGAAAGAGAAGGCGACAACCTGAAGCTCAAGTTCACGACAAACTTCAATCAGACTTACGGATCGGACGACGAGCGAAACATCCTTACCGCAATCATGAAGGCGGTTTCGCTCAACAGCGACGCCGAAAACGTTGTATTCGAAACCGTAAACGGTGACCAGATTCAAACTCTCGGCTCGGGCGACTTGGTCGGACCTCAGTCTGTGCGCGTTTGGACCGGAGGCTGAGCCGCCATCGCGTCTTTGCGATTTTGGCGGTACGCCTTGATGGCGGACCACCCTTTGCTCACCAGAACGCCGCTTAGAACACCGACGGTCCATCCGATCAGCACTTGTGAAGGGTAGTGCACGCCGGTGTAGATTCGCGAAATTCCGGTGAGCAGCGCGACGGCGATCCATGGGATTCCCCATCGCCCGGTCTCGAGCGTCATAACCGTCGCGATCGCAGCCATGTTCGCGGAATGGGCGGAAGAAGTCCCGCTGCTGTCTAGCCAAAACACTTCGCCGTTGTAGTCCAGCAGCAAGTTAACGCCATACATGTCGATACAAGGCCTGGCTGTAGCGATGCCGTTCTTGAAGGCGTCGCAAATAGTGTTTGCTAGCGAAACGGCGAGCAGCGTTAGCATTGCTGCGCGTCTCCACTTGCCGCCAATGAGCAGGTGCGCCGCGATAACCGCGACGAGCGCGCCTAGCATGACCGGAATCTCTAGCGCTAAGCTGAAGAAGCGGAAGACATCATCGGCGACGGAGCCTCTCCAGCCGGTGTTAATCCAGCGGAAAACCGCGTCGTCCAGTGGTCCAAGCACGATAGGCTAACGGCTCATAGCCTGCTCATCGCAAGCTTTGTAACAACGGACTGTCCGTTTGCCTTCGTCGTTAGCTTGCCATCCATTTTGACGACCATCCCCGTATCGAGGTCGACGAAATAGTCGCTGCGTCCTTCCAATGTAACGCCTTCCGCAACTGCGGTTGGTGTCATGGAAATCCGGGCAACGGTCTCTCCGTCCAATACATGGACGGCTTCGAACTTGTACGTTGCAAGAATAGACTGACCATTCGGACCGGGCGAATTCTTCTCCCACGTGTCCCCCGGCTTGACCTTCTTGTCGGGGAAGTAAATCGTGCCGCCTGCTCCCCCTCCGGCATCCACAGCTCCCTCCTGGTTAATCACGCGCCCCCGGTCGTCAACGACCACAGTGCTAGTTGCCGCCTCGAGGCCCTTTGTGATCTCGGAAGCCAGCGGTCCGGACGCCTCGACATTGGTGTTCTTGATCTGGATGCTCATTT
>JAICGT010000155.1 GCA_025922995.1 Fimbriimonadales bacterium | reverse complement strand
GTCCTGCCGATGTTTTTTGCGGGGCTGCTGATGGCAGTGAGCCCGTGGTTCGCGCTGCTTGTGCTGCCCGGCGCCTTGTTGGCTCGGCGGTTCTTGCTGCTCGGTGCCCTCGTTTTTGCGGCAGGGTTTTTGCGCGTCGCGATGTCACCCCCGGTGCCTGCGCCTTTGCCGCCGCTGGATACCGTCATTACGGCGAGGATCGTGTCGACGCCGACACTCTCGCCCAAATGGCAGCGTGCCACGCTGGACGCAGGTGACCGGTATCTGCTGCTCTACACTCCGCCCGACCGAGACTTGCGCGCGGGCGACGTCATCCGGTTCGAGGGCAAGCCGCGGACGCTCGAAGGAGACGGCGCGATTTACTGGTATCGCCGTGGCATCAGGCAGAGCGTAACCCTGTTTTACGACGGCGCCATCGAGGTTGTCGAGCCCGGCGGCGGGCTGAGGACGGTCGGGTCGACGTGGCGACGCGAACTGCTCGGCAGGCTTGAGACGAACCTGCCGAGTGACGTCGCGGCCGTAGCAATGGGAATTGTCGCTGGACAGCAGAACATCGTGCCTGACTGGATCACCGACGACATGACACGGTCCGGAACGCTGCACCTGTTGGCAACGAGCGGATTCAACGTGCTGCTGTTGGCGGGTGCGCTGCTATTTGTCGCGGCTCATGCGCCCCTACCGCGTGTGATTCAGATCGCCCTCGTGATACTCGTCCTGATCATCTACGCGGATGCCGTCGGCGGAAGGGCTCCCGTCACGCGGGCAACCGTGATGGCCGTCGTATTTTTCTCGGCTATCTTTTTCGGCAGAACGTCCGACGGGCTGAGCGCAATGGCGCTCGCGGCAATCGGCACTGCGTTGTTCGAACCCTGGTCGATACTCGACGCCGGCTACCAACTTAGCTTCATGGTGGTCTTCGGCTTGATGCTCTACGCCCCGCCGGCGTTTCGCAAGGTCCAGGCGTTTGTGAGCGGGCGGCGATGGCCGGGGCCGATCAAGGTCGTCGCCGTCGCTATAGGTGCGTCCTTGTCGACGACGCTCGTGGCGATGCTGTTCGCGTCGCCGATCCTTTCGTCGCGCTTCGGCACGTTCAGCCTCGTCGCGCCGATTGCCAACCTGATCACGGCGGCTGCCGTGCCTTTTGTTTATCTCGGAGTTGCGGTCGGGTCGATCGGCGATCTATTCTCTTCGTCAATCGGCCGCGGGGCGGACCTGCTGATCACCGGCCCATCGTCTGCTGCGATTATTCGCGCCAACCACTCGCTCGCGGCTTGGCCGGGCTCGAGCGTTTCGGGTGTCTATCTGCCAGCCTGGGCGATGGTTTGCGTCTACATTCTGTTGTTCGCCCTCAGCCGCCAGCAGAAACCGGCGGAGTTGTTGGACGAGGACTTCTAAGGTTTATTCACGTTCAATCACCCCAAGCAGCCGGTCATACGTGTCCTCCAAGCTCTGCGCCAAGACCCGCGTTTCGCCGACTGTCGTCATGAAATTCGTGTCGCCGTTCCAACGCGGGACGACGTGCCAGTGCAGGTGATCCTCGATCCCTGCCCCTGCGGATCGACCCATATTCACGCCGATGTTGAAGCCCTGCGGCCCGTAAGCAAGCGTAAGCCAGCGCACACAATCGCGCACGAGCTGATTGATCTCCAAAAGCTCCGCGTCGGACAGGTCTTCCAGGCTTCCAGTGTGCCGAAACGGCGCGACCATCAGGTGGCCGTTGGTGTACGGATACGCGTTCAAGATCACAAACGCGTGCTCGCGCCTATGCAGAATGAGGTTTTTGCGGTCGTCGGATTGCGCGGGAAGGTCCACAAAAATGCAGCCTCCTTCGGGACCGGCTTTCTCGATGTACTCCAACCGCCACGGCGCCCAGATCCGTTCCGCCATGCGCGAAGTATCCCTTAAACGCGCTTTGCCACCGCAATCGGACGCGGCTCGTGCACCGACAGCGAAACGGCACGCCCCGATTCAAGGTGGAATCGGATGCGCACGTTAGGCGCCCCACCGGGAGCAAACCCGTGCTCCTCGACGCGGTTCAGCACTCGGCCGAACCCTTCGCCGCGTCGTATGGAAAGCGCCCCCTGCGAGTTGGCGAGAACCTCCAGTTGCAGTTCGTATTTCCCGACGTAAATCTCCCGTTCTTTTTCCGTAACGGGCAACGACGTGGCCCTCACATCCGCGCCGCCGAGGGCCTTCAGATACTCGACGACGGCGACTGCCTTGCCATTGGTCGCATGGGTCATGAGAGGTATGCCGTGAGGGCCGAGAAGCCGCTGCAATCCCGGCTGCCCTTCGACCGCCGCCTTCACCGCCGGCAAATTGCCCATCATCGCGAAGGTAAAAATGTCCGGCCTTGCGCCGTTCGCCATGAGGATTTCGGCGATGTCCTTTCGGCCCATGTGAGACGCGGCGCCCAACGCGGTCTCCCAGTCGCCGAATCCCCAGTCCCATCCTGCCTTCGAAAGCTCGGGTGATTCCTTCAGCAGGGATTTCACTTTCTCGATATCTCCATGCGACGCGCCGACGATTGCCGAAACTCTGGCGGGATCTGTGCTGGGAAAGCCGTCGTGATAGACCTTGCCCTGGGATGCGAGCGCCCTAACGGGCGACGCTGCGACAGCCGCTCCTGCGGCAGCGAGCCCCATGAAGCCTCGGCGAGAAACTGTTTGCGCCATATCGGAATTACTTACGCGCGCATCCGATAGTTAGCGGACTTGCTCCGTTTACGCCCCCGATATCTTGGCGAGACGCTCCCGAAGCGAGGCAATTTCGTCACCCAAAGCAGTCGCGGCATCCCTCTCGCGCTGGACGATTTCCGGCTTCGCGCGTTCGGTGAACTGCGGGTTGTTGAGCCGCGCCATCGAGCCCGCGAGCTCTTTTTCCGCCTTTTCGATCGCTTTCGTCAAGCGCTCGGCTTCCTTTTCTTTGTCGATAAGGCCTTCCAGCGGAAGGTGGAAATCACAGCCTTCTGCGCTGATCGTCACGAAGTCGCCCTCAGGTTTGCCACGCTCGATTCGCTCGAATTTCGCCTGTGATTTCACGATGTCCTCGAAAACCGCGTCGCCCTCGATGTAGAGCGCGGGCAGCAATTGTTTAGGATTGATGCCGCTGTCTTGGCGCAGGCTGCGGACCACGCGGACGATTTCCATTTGTTGCGCCATGGTTGATTCTGCGTGCTCGTCGATCCATTCTTCCGGCAGAGATGGCCAGCCTTCGTAATTTAGGAATTGATCTTTCTTTGCGCCCGGCTGCATTCGTCCGATTTCCTCGGTGATGTGCGGCATGAAAGGGTGCGCGAGTTTGCAGAAGGTTTCGAGGACGGTGACGACGACTGTTTGTGGCAACTCTTTTTCGTCGCCTGATAAGCGGTCTTTGGCGAGTTCGATGTACCAATCGCAGAAGTCGCCCCAGAAGAACTCCTGCAACGACTTGCACGCTTGCATCATGTTGTAGTCGTCGATGGATTCGCCGACGTCTTTTGCCGTTTTTACCAGGCGGCTGAGAATCCACCTGTCTTCCAGCGCGCCTTTTCCGGGTAAGTCGACGGGAGCGTAATCGTCGCCGATATTCATTAGGGCGAAACGCGAGGCGTTCCAGATTTTATTGCAGAAATTACGCGCTTCTTCGATTCGCTTTTCGCCGAAGCGGATTTCTTGGTTGTGTCCGGTTTGCACCAAGAGCGCGAAACGCATGGCGTCTGCGCCGAATTGGTCGATGAACTCGATGGGGTCGACTCCGGTGCCGAGGGATTTCGACATTCTTTGACCGGTTTCGGTGAGGACCGTTGCGTAAATGTAAACGTCGCTGAACGGGATTTCCTTCATTTGGTCCAGCCCGTCCATGATCATTCGCGCGACCCATAAATAGATAATGTCGCGCGCTGTTACGAGTACGTTGGTCGGATAGAATTTCTTCAGGTCCTCCGTTTGTTCGGGCCAACCCATGGTAGCGAACGGCCAAAGCGCACTGCTGAACCACGTGTCTAAGACATCCGGGTCTTGCGAAACCGGACCGCCGGCTTTCTCGCTCGCTTCCTCTTCGCTCATCGCGGCGAAGGGATTGCCGTGTTCGTCGTAATAAACGGGGATACGGTGTCCCCACCAGAGCTGCCGGCTTAAGCACCAATCTCGGATTTCCTCCATCCAGCGCAGATAAACATCTGTGTAGCGTTCCGGAGTGAATTTAATCTTGCCGCTACGCACGGCATCGATCGCCGGTGCGGCGAGCGGCTTCATGCT
>JAICGT010000154.1 GCA_025922995.1 Fimbriimonadales bacterium | reverse complement strand
GTAAGCAAAGCAAAGGAAATTCACCCCGACGTCCGCATCGGCCACGTACACCTTCGTGTGGCAGCCCTCGACCGCGCGCTCGCGTTCTACCAGGGCATTCTCGGTTTCCAACTAAAGGAGTCCTGGGATGGGGCTGCATTTCTCGCTGCAGGCGGTTATCACCACCACGTCGCCCTCAACACATGGGAGAGCCTTGGCGGTGAGCCTCCGCCAAAAGGATCGACCGGACTCTTTCACCTGGCAATACTCTATCCGTCCCGCGCCGAATTGGCAGACGCCTTGCGTCGGCTCAACGAAGCCGACTGGCCCCTGGACGGCGCTGCCGATCACGGAGTCAGCGAAGCGCTGTACCTTCGAGATCCCGACGGCAACGGTGTCGAACTGTACTGGGATCGGCCCGTAGCCGAGTGGCCGCGCGACGAGGACGGCAACATCAGGATGACTTCCGGCAGGCTGGATTTGGAGAGCTTGCTCCGCTAAGCTCCCGGCGAAAGTTGCGAAATCTGGTGGAGATGAAGGGATTCGAACCCTCGACCTCTGCAGTGCGATTGCAGCGCTCTCCCAGCTGAGCTACATCCCCGGGACCGGCGATAGGTTACCTTACGCCCAGATCGCATTGAGCCTAAGGACAACCTGTCGATGTGTGCATAATCGGCCTGTGTTAGTCACAACGGTTCTTGCCGCCGCGATGGCCCCAGCCGTCGTCGTCCCCGACGCGGGAAACTATCAGTATTGGCTGAAGTTCATCCAGCCCGACTCCCGCGAGCAAGCGTATAAGGAAATCGACTGGCGGAACAAATTCTGGCCCGCGGTCCAGGAAGCCAAACAGCTTGGCAGGCCGATTCTGCTTTGGACGATGAACGGCCATCCGCTCGGCTGCACGTGAAACAACGGCGTCCGAGGACGCCAGTTGGTCTGGTCAGACCCTGAAATCAAGCGCCTGAGCAAGGAATTCGTCACGGTTGCAGACGAGGTCTACTACCTATATCCCGAGAGCCCACCTCAGATCGCCCGAGCCGAACAGCGCGAAGACCATCGTTTCTTCAAGAAATACGGAGAATCCATGCCGAAAGGCGACTGGAACCACCCCGGCACGAAGCAGGGCATTTACATGATGGGCCCCGAAGCCGAATATCTGGAAGGCAGATTCGCCGCGTCGGGAGAGCCCGCCGACATCCGCGCACGCATGCAACGCGCGCTCACTCGCTGGGCGAACCTCCGCCGGGAAAAGGGATACACCAATAAGCCGATTCCTTCCGTACCGTGGTCGCCACCCCCAGGGGTCGAAGGTGAGTTGGTTTTGCGCGTCAATGTCCGCGACCTGCCTCGAGGACCGGGCGACAAAAGCGGGGCGCGGATTCATGAGGTGCCGGCGAGCGGCATGTGGCGAGATTTCACGAAGTGGGCGTGGAACGAGAACTGGGTTTCAATCGAGTCCGCTCGTGCGCTCGTACCGTCGGGAAGCAGTCTCGAGCAGGTTGACTCTGCTCTGGTAAAGCGAATCTGCCGGGAAGTGATGATCGACAACGTACGCGGGCAGGCGCCCGAATGGCGTGAAGAAGAGGTACGTGAGGCGTCGATTAAAATGCGCTCGCTTGGAGGGGGCAGGATTGAATACTCCGGCTCGGTCAAATTGGGAGTAACGTCGCGCGGATACGAGGCTAAGCTTTACGGGCAGGGACTTTGGGATTCGCTGAAGGGCGCGTTCTCGAGCCTGGACATCGTGGTGATCGGCACGCGAACCGGCAAGGCCCAGTTCAACCAACGCGAGAACGACTTGGGCCCAGCTCCCATGGGAGTCACACTGAGCCTGAGCAGAAGTTGAAGAGGTCGTAAGAGACACGCGGACGCGTCGCGCGATCAGGAAGTCGCCCAAATCGTCGGCGGCGCAGGTATCGTCCCTAAACGCCATGCCGGAACGCGAATTCGAAGACTCGATTCAGACCGACTTTCGGTCCCGCCTCGACTACCGGGGCTACTTGCACCTCGAGCGCATTCTCACGGCGCAGGAACCGCTCAGCGACCCCGAGCACCACGACGAAATGCTGTTCATCATCCAGCACCAGACCTCGGAGCTATGGATGAAGTTGATGATCCACGAACTCAGGTCGGCGGTCGACTTCGTCAAGAAAGACGAGCTCTCGCCATGCTTCAAAATCCTCGCTCGTGTGAAACAGGTGCAGCGCATGCTGTTCGAGCAATGGGCGGTGTTGGAGACTCTGACCCCCAGCGAATATGCTCAGTTCCGCGGCGTTCTCGGCCAGGCGAGCGGATTGCAGTCGTATCAGAATAGGCAGATCGAGTTCTTATTTGGAAACAAGAACGCAAAGGCGGTCAAAGTTTTCGAGCACAATCCCGAAGTTCATGCGGAACTTATAAAAACATTGCATGAACCGAGCTTGTACGACGAGTTCTTAAGGCACTTAGCTCGGCGCGGATACGCTGTTCCATCGAGCGCAGTCGACAGAGACTGGTCTCTGGCATACGAGGAGAACCCCGAATTAATCCCTGTTTTCAAGAGAATTTACGAAAATCCGACCGAGTATTGGGATGCCTACGAAATGTGCGAGAAACTCATCGACGTCGAGGAATATTTCGCGCTGTGGCGATTTAGGCACGTTAAGACCGTGGAAAGGATTATCGGATTTAAGCGAGGCACCGGCGGGAGCTCCGGGGTTCCTTTCTTGCGTAGAGCGCTTGAGATCCGGTTGTTTCCGGAACTGTGGGACGTGCGAACCGAGATCGGAACATGACCGAAGATTGGCTAAAAGAAAGAGTATGGCCGCACTTTTCGCTGGTAATGAAGCGGGAAGAGATCTATTTGGCGAATCACTCCCTCGGCCGGCCTCCCGATCTGGCGGGACACGATGTTGCCAGCGGAATAGGCGCCTGGTACCAGGATATGGACGGCGCCTGGAAGTGGTGGCTCGTAGCGATGAACTGGTTCCGTGAGAACACGGCGAAGCTGATCGGCGGGGATTACGTTGTCCCGAAGACCTCCGCGGGCCAGGGGCTGAGGGCAGTACTAAACGCATTGCCGCTCGACACGATAAACGTAGTCACAACAACCGAAGAATTCGATAGCATCGACTTTATTTTGCGCGCATACGAAGAGCGTGGCCGAGCGAAAGTCAATTGGGTTCCTCCCTCGCGAGGATTCCTTTTCGACACCGCTGATCTATTGGCGGCGATCGACGAAACTACGGACCTGGTTGTAATTTCTATGGTGATTTATTCAACCGGGCAAATTATCGATGACATGGCGCAAATTATCCGAAAGGTGCATTCGGTCGATGCCCTGGTTTTGGTGGATGTGTACCATGCCGCCGGCGTAATTCCTATCGACATGTTTTCGTTGAGTGCCGATTTCATGATTGGCGGCTCGTACAAATATCTTCGCGGCGGGCCGGGTGCTTGTTGGCTGGCTGTGCATCCTCGGAATATGGATTTAAAGACGCTCGACACGGGTTGGTTTGCCAAGGAGGATCCGATGTCCTTCCAACGCGCCTCCGATGCGCCGCGCGGTGATGCATGGCTCGAATCGACTCCGGCGATATTGCCTTTTTATCAGTCCCGGGCCGGCTTGCAGTTCACGCTCGACCTCGGCGTGCCGAGGATTCGCGAGCACAGTTTAATGCAGCAATCGATGTTGCGAGACGCGTTTCGGGAAAACGGAGTCGAATGCTTCGAGCCCGACGACCCGCATACGTTCGGTGCTTTTTCGCTCGTGCCTTGTGACGACGCAGCGGGCGCCGTCAAATGCCTTAAAGAGGCGGGCGTGAACGTCGATTCGCGCGGTGATAAAATTCGTTTCAGCCCGGACGTGTTGAATTCCGAAGACGAACTAAAAGAGGCGGCGCGAATCACTGGAAATATACTATGAAGATCGGTCTTTTCCTCGCACTCTTCGGCGATAAGTCGCTCGATCAAGCACTCGACATAGCGGCCGAGGAAGGCGTCGGCGCAGTCGAAATCGGCACCGGCGCATACCCGGGCTCGCCACACTTGAACGTGCCGGACTTGCTCGATGACCTCGGCAAACGGAAGGCGCTCCTCAAGAAAATCGAAACCCGAGGATTGACCCTGTCTGCGCTCAGCTGTCACGGCAATCCCCTGCATCCCAACAAGAAAATCGCGAGCGAGCACCACGAAGTATTTGTGCAGACGGTGGAGTTGGCGGCTAAGTTAGAAGTCGGCGTAAACGGCTTCTCCGGTTGCCCTGGCGAAGGACCGAACGCT
>JAICGT010000153.1 GCA_025922995.1 Fimbriimonadales bacterium | reverse complement strand
CTCTATCGCGCGACGTATGCCGAATTGCTCGGTGGTACAGCTGCACCAACCCCTTTGGCAATGACGTTCAACAGCACGACCGTGAACTATGTGTCGTTGGCGTTCAACCCTAGTACGGGAATGCTACTTGGCACGCGCAATATTGCCACGGAGGCGGTCTACGAGATCGATCCCGTTACGGGAATCGGAACTCAATTGTACGTTTACCCAAGTGCGTTCGACTTCGGTGGGCTCGACTACGACGCTGCAACGAGCACCCTGTACGGACTCACGGACGCGAACACGGCGGGTCTCTATGAAATCAACACCGGCGCCCAAACCACTACTTTCCGTGTCGGTTATCCGGGCGGCGAAACCGATATCGACGGCCTCGGAGTCGGTGGTGGCAATGCCTATTACGTTACCGACGGCCCCAACACGACTCAGGCAAACTTCTATGTCGTCGACCTCGGAACGAACACGATCACCGGCACCCTGCCGTCACCGTTCACCGGATCGGGCACTTTCAGTGCGGGTGCGTGGGCTCCAGGATTGGTCGTACCCGAACCCGGTAGCTTGGTAGCGCTTGGGTTGGGGCTTGCGGGTCTACTGGCCCTTAGACGCCGCCGATAGTTGTCACCCCCGGCCCATTTTCAGCCTGTTGGCGAGAAGGATCTCTGTAACCGCTTACCAGAATGAAGCCGTGGCAGGGAGCCAAAAGGCAGCGGGTCATCCGCCGGTGGGCGTGAGAGGCAATGAAAGCTAAACAGGAACGGTTGCCAGGCTGCGAACGTACTGGAAGGCTACAGATGCAGTTGCGCAAGGTGATCTTCGCCCCCTTTGGAACCGGGCGCCCGTTCGGCGATTTCGGCCTCCTGATCCTTCGGATGTCGGGAGGGCTGATGCTCGCCTTGGCGCATGGCTACGGGAAGCTGCCGCCGAGTCAACAGTTTGTCGATGGGACGGGCGACCTCGGTTTTCCGGCACCGGTTTTCTTTGCGTGGGCCGCGAGCCTATCGGAGTTTTTCGGCGCTCTTATGGTCGCCATCGGATTGGCCACGCGGCCGGCGGCTGCGTTCGCGGCAATCGTTATGGCCACAGCGGCGTTCCTTGCGCATTCGGGCGACGCGTTCAGCAAGAGGGAGATGCCGCTGCTGTTTCTGGCAATTATGGTGACGATCATCTTCACCGGTCCGGGGCGATACAGCTTGGACGCTCTTATCGGCGGCAAAAAGCGATGAGCCGACGTCTGTAAGTGCGATGACAGAGCGGTGTGTTCGAGCCGACTGCCGACAAGGAGGCCGGCTTGCTTAAGGAATTCAAGGAATTCGCCCTAAAGGGCAGCATGGTCGATCTCGCGATCGGCGTGATTATCGGCGCGGCGTTCGGCAGCGTGGTCAACTCGCTGGTTGGAGACATCATCACGCCGTTGCTGGGCCTTATCACCGGCGGAGTCGACTTTACGAACCACATGTTCGTTCTGAAACAGGGGTCGGTGCCGGGGCCGTATCCCACACCGGCGGCTGCGGCTGAGGCGGGAGCGGTGACGTTGAACTGGGGGTCGTTTATCGACGCTCTGATCTCGTTCCTGCTCATCGCTTTCGCAATCTTCATGGTTGTCAAGGCGATGAACCGTATGCGGCGAAAGGAAGAAGCTGCTCCGACTTCCAAATCCTGCCCGCAGTGCAAGATGGACGTGCCGATTAGCGCCGTCAGGTGTGGCCACTGCACTTCGGAGATAGGCTAAGTACGAATAAACCGACCGGGGCCGAGTGGCTCCGGTCGGTTCGTTTTTCGAACTTTGTTCGAAACTACTTGCGGCGTCGAAGGGCAACCAAACCGGCGAGGCCGATTCCGAGGGCAACAAACGTTGCGGGCTCAGGAACTACCTGCAGGGAAAGGTTGTCGTAGTACACCGAAGTCGCGCCGTTGGCGAAGAGGTCGATGTTGCCGATGGCTGCGACGCCAGGAGCGCCGTACCACGGGCCCGACACCACTTCCGTGCCGTTGTAGCGACCGATGTGGGTGTTGTTGTCAAGGTCGATGGTGATATCGAAAGGCACCCACTGACCGCGAATGAACGGGATCTGGGTTTGAGTGACGGCGTTGTTGCTGCCGCCATTGTTCATAACCATACCGTTAGCTGCGTTGAAGTGCATCTGCAGGCTCCAGTTGCCTCCACCGCCTCCGGCTGCGGTATACGTGTTCATCATGATGAAGAACGAATCGCCCGTGTATGCCGTCGGGATGTAGACTTCGCCGGTGAACGCCCAGACGCCGGCAGTGGCTCCGGTGAATTCCTGGACCAAGTCTGCGCCGCCGACGATGTCGACTGAGTTGGGAACGCTGGATGCCTGGGCATTGCTCACGAGCGCGCCGGCTGCGACGCTGTTACCCCAGCCGGTCCAACCACCTACACCGTGCAGTTGTGTACCGTTGGCGTAGCTATCAAAATTATCGCTCCATTGAGCGTTTGCGGCTGCCGCGAACGTTGCCACGACTGCCAGAATTGCAAGCTTTTTCATTTGCTCTCTCCTTATCTTCGAGAATAGGGCGTGCTAGGTGCACACCTCAACATGTTGAGTTTACACGGTTTGTGCACAGAATCGCTCAACCCGTAAGCGGATGGATTTTGTGATGTCCCGTACTCTCTTGATACGCCTGTGCGACGGAAACGCTCACGTTTTCGTGAAAAGCCGGTGAAATTACCTGGCCTCCGATAGGCGAGCCTTCCTCGAACCCGATCGGGAACGCCACGCTCGGCCAACCCAGGAGGTTCGCGGGGCCGCCGTCGCCGCCCATGTTGCGCCAGGTTTCCGAGAACGGCCGGTCTGCGGGGGGCGCCCGGTGGTAGAAGACCGGTGTGAAGATGCAGTCGCACTTCTCCCAGACTGCGGCGCACTTCTCCGCAGCCTCGGTTCGAAGCCTCAAAGCCCAGAGGTAATCCACCGCCTTGACCTCGAGGCCCGCGGCAAATCCCGCGACCTGGTTCACGTCGGCGAGTTCGGTTAGGCGCTCGGACCTGATGAAGTTCTCGTGCGCAGAGGAGCCCTCGGCATCGACGATGATGCCCACGGCAAGGCCATAGGGCATTTCGGGATAAGCGACGTCGACCACTTCGTAGCCCTGCTTCTCGAATAGGGCGACCGCGTCTGCGTACGCCTTCTCGCACACGCTTGCCTGCGCGCCGGCGAAGTCCTCTTTCAGCAAGCCGATTCGGGGTTTCTTCGCGGGGCTGTCGAGGTTGAGGGTCAACGTGGAGGTACTCGGATCTTTAGCATCGGCTCCGGCAATCACGCTGAGAGCCGCTTTGCAGTCCGCTACCGACCGACAAATCGGCCCGATCTTGTCGAGTGTCCAGCACAAAGCCATCGCGCCGAACCGGCTCACCCTGCCGTATGTCGGCCGCAGACCCGTCGCGCCGTTGAACGCGCTGGGGCACGTAATGCTGCCGCTTGTTTCGCTGCCGAGCGTGAAGCCAACGCAGCCCAGGGCCGCTGAAGCTCCTGAACCGCTGCTGCTGCCGCCTGCCCAGCGGGTCGGGTCGTGCGCCGCCAGGCACGCGCCGTCGGCGCTCGCCCATGGCACGTCGTAGTTGCCGCCGCCGGCTAACTCGATCATAGAAAGTTTTCCGGCGAGGACGGCCCCGGCCTTAGAAAGGCGCTCGATGGCGGTTGCGTCGAAGTCGAAAGTCTGGTCCTTGTGCCCCGGGGAGCCCCATCGAGTGGGCGCTCCTTTGGCGGCGAGCAGGTCTTTTGCGCCGTACGGGACGCCGAGGACGGGCGTCGAGTCGCCGGCGGCTATGCGTCGGTCGGCGGCGGCGGCCTCGGAAAGCGCTCGGTCTCGCATGATCTCGGAGACCGCGCGGTGTCTTCTGCCGATCGTTTGCAGTCGGGTCAGGTACTCCTGGGTTAGCTCGACGGATGAGAACTGCTTCTTGGTCAGCCCGCTGCGAAGTTCGGCGATCGAGGCGAAGGGATCGATCACTTCTTCGGCTCCGCCGCATGGAAGATCGTGCAGGGTTCGCTGTTTTCCGTAAGCGTGTGGCGTAACCGGCTGCGTGAGGCGTTTGCGTTGGATCGCAATGCCGATGCCAGCAGTTGCTTGGCGCGGTCGTCGAGCTTTGCGGCGAGTTGCGACTCCACACCTGCCGTCGGTGATTCCTGCGCTTTTAGCGGACCGGCCGCAAGACCAATGGCGCCGACCCCCATGACCTTGACCAAAGACCGCCGCGAGATCATTTCTTTCACGCTTTTAGAATTCGTCGCACGTGAGGCGGCGTCCTGCCTACG
>JAICGT010000152.1 GCA_025922995.1 Fimbriimonadales bacterium | reverse complement strand
TCGAGATCGAGGACGACTCCTATTGGAAGACTTGGCTGGACTAATCCGTCACGTCGAACAGGCACGCGCGCAGATGCCTGCACGTTAACTGATATAGAAATGGAAGAGCGTAACAAGTCGTTGGAGCTACTCAAGGAAGTCGTCGAGATGGTTCCTGAGGAAAATCAGCGTCTTCGTAACTACCTGTCCAGCCTCGAACAGAGTCTGCAGGAAGACGAGCGTAAGGCCGAACACGCGGCACGCATGCTCGCCGAATACGAAGAGGCGTACGAAAAGCTGACGTCGCCGGCGAACCGTACCGGTGTGTACCTAGAATCCATGGACCAAGGCATTGCGCTGATCGCCGTCGGCGATACGGAGTTCGTGGTGTCGATCGACCCGAAGATAGAGGCCGACGAGTTGCGCACGGGGAACCGTGTGAAGGTCAACGACGCGTACGCCATCGTCGGAGTGTTGCCGCCACATGCGGGCGGCCAGGTGATGAAAGTCTCGGAAATTGTGGGCGACACGCTGAAGGTTTCGCAAGATCCGCAGGGCACGGTCGGCAGGATCGTTGTTCGCGCGGCTTCTATAAAGGATGAAACCATCGAAGTAGGCGACGAAGTGCGGATCGAGCCTAATTTCAAAGTGGCAACGGCGATTTATAAGCAAAAAGAAACTCAGGACTATTACGTGGAGGAGACGCCTCCCATCAGCTGGGACGAAGTCGGCGGCCAGGACGAGGCAATTCGCGTCATTCGCGATACTATCGAGGGCCCGCTTCTGTATCCCGAGATTTACGAGAAATTCGGGAAGAAACCCGTGAAAGGAATCTTGCTTTATGGCCCCCCAGGGTGCGGCAAGACCCTGATCGGAAAAGCGACTGCGTATAACCTAACTCAAGAATACAGCAAGCGCGTCGGCAGCGAAGTAAAGGAGTATTTCATGTCGATCAGCGGGCCGAAAATCTTGAACATGTGGCTCGGTGAAAGCGAGCGGATGGTGCGCGAGATCTTCGATATTGCGCGGTCGAAGGCAAAAGAAGGGCGTTTGGTGTTCATCTTCTTCGATGAGGCCGAGAGCCTTTTGAGGACGCGGTCGAGCGGGAGATGGCTGAATATTTCAAACACGATCGTGCCGCAGTTTTGCGCAGAATTGGACGGCCTTGTCTCATTGGAAAACGTCGTTGTGATTCTCACGAGCAACCGCCCCGACTATATCGACCCTGCGGTGCTGCGGCCGGAACGTATCGACCGTAAAGTCAAGATCGCGCGACCGGATCAAGGTGCAGTTCGCGAAATCTTCGGAATACATTTTCACGACAAGACTCCGCTTGATCCCGAGGCTCTTGCCGCGGAAGGCGGAGACTACGGCGAACTGCGCCAATGCATGATCGACACGATTGCGAATTACCTGTGGCGAAAATCGCCCGATACCGAATTTCTGCGGATTCATTTCCGAAACGGAGGCACGGACACACTCCACTGGCGCGACCTCGTCAGCGGCGCGCTGATAAAATCCGTGGTCGAGCGAGCTAAAGATTTCGCCATCAAGCGATCCATCGCCGAGCCCAAAGCCAACCACGGCGTTCGCATCGACGACCTGAAGGATGCCGTTAAAGCCGAGTATTCGGAGAACGAGATCTTCCCGAAATCCGATGCCGCGGAAGATTGGTTGAAGCTACTCGACGTGCCGGAAGAAAACGTCGTCTCTGTCAAGCCCATCCGAGAAGGCGAGCCTGGTTCCCGCGACCGGGTGATTTAGGTGGCGACCGGGTGTTCCATTTCAAAACGCCCAGTCGCTCACTGTAAGGCCGACTTCACTTGCCCACTTTCGAACCACGGCTTGCTCTTCGGTGTCCGCGCTCCGGTTGTTCCGACCGCACACTTGAACGACCTGCTTTTGCCTCGGCAACATCTCGATGGTGAGCCGGGCGCTTTCTGTTAAGTTGCCGTTGATAGGAAAGAACCAGCGCATCGAAGCAATTCGGCTATCCCGCCGAAAACAGGCTTCCGCGTACGTGGCCACGCAGTGTTTCTGCTTTCGCCCTTCGTCCATAAGTGCTCTGCTGTCAGAGAGTTCCACGGCCCGAACGATGTGACCCCGTCGCTTCGTTTCCCAGAGCGGCAACGCTGGCTCCCAATTTCGGTAGGCGAAGTGACGGCAGCCCCATGCGTGGCGGTGCCAATCGAGGGATAGCCTGCGAATCGACTTAAGCGTTCGACCGCGCATGCTAAACGATTCATCGTCGTGTGCGGCGCCAATGAAATCCGCGATATTGTCACGCTCGTTCTGGCGCACATTGCCCCAGAATGATTCGTAAAACCCAATGACGTATGGCAACCTGCTGCCTATGACGTCGCATCGCGTCGGATTGAACCATCGCACAAATCGATCGCACGCATCGGCCGGTAACCCGCCGGCGCGAGCCTTAGCCCAAACGACGTTCGTTTCGATGTCGTCGGCCCGGGGTGCAAGTAAGAAGTGGTGCGCTTCCTTGCTTGTTAGTTCGCCCTTTGCCGCCTTCGCAAACGAATCGCCGCGTGCAACCGCGCGGAACCAACTTCGATACCTCTGTTCATCTTGCTCGGTCCTTTCGCGACGAGTTTCCCAAACGAGGTGTTTGCCCTGTTCAGAAAGCATAGTCTCGTAAAGAAACAGTGGAGGCGCATACTCTACGAACAGGTGATCAATTAAATTAATCACTTGAGTTCCGAGGTTGTGAGCTCGTGTTCGGAACGCGCTCACCGGTCGAATTGTCGAGCACGAAGTCGGCGAAATTGCCAGGTATCGCGCAAGCTTTTCTACAGGCTTTCGCTTTACAGAACCGAGTTGCGACTTTTTCTTTTCAGTTTTTGTTTTTGAGAGTGCAAGCGCCAAACGCGCGTCCAGCTCCGCCCTCGAGGCGTATCGCGCCGCGAGCGGGGTCTGCTTTTTCATGATTTGTTCCTTTAGTTAGGTGCCGGGCTCGGGCGGCAAGGAACACCGAGAAGTGGAGAAGAAATAGTTTTATTGCCGGGGCAGCCTAGCGGCCGAACCTTGCCCCGACCGAATTACTGACCCGTGTTTGGCTGGATAAATTTCACGAGGCGCACGTTGTACCCTAATGACATCGGTCGAGTCAAGTCGCCGGCGCAGCGATGAGGAGCAGAGAATTTCTGAGTTTCGACAGCTGATGTCACTTGCTCGCGGCGCGTGTATCCTTAATTGGTGGAATACAACTCCAACGTTATCTACGGATTTGCTATCGTGGGAATGGGCACCGGGATTTGTTGTTCCTCGCAGGACTCATCACCTATTTCCTGTCGTGGCGGAACGCGCCGAAGGGCAAGCAATCGCCATGGGTCATTCTCGGTAGGCTGTGCGTGCGCGACGCTCGGATCACTTCGTTCCCCTGAGCAACCGTGACCATCCGCTAACTTGAGTTCTGCTCTAAGCTTCACGGGCGGCTTGGGCAGCGGACTGGTCATCGCCGCAGCCGCGGCCCGGCAGCGCGGGTAACCTACCGCGGATGGCGGGAGTAACGCTCGAAGGGGTCACAAAGAAGTTCGGCAAGGTGGTTGCTCTGGACCAATTCACGCTGGAAATCGCCGACGGCGAGTTCATGGTTTTCGTCGGGCCCAGCGGCTGTGGCAAAACCACGGCTCTGCGCATCATCGCCGGCCTCGAAGAAGCCACAGCCGGCCACGTGAAGATCGGCGATAAGCAGGTCGACAACGTGCCGAGCAAAGACCGCGACATCGCCATGGTTTTCCAGGCGTACGCGCTCTATCCCCACATGACGGTGCGAGAGAACATCTCCTTCGGATTGAACATTCGCATGTTGAAGTCGATCTGGTGGCGCATGGCACATGGATCCGAGGCGAAGGCGGCGAAAGCGGAGATCGCAAAGCGCGTGGGCGATGCTGCACAACTCTTGGGAATCGAGGGATTGCTCGACCGAAGGCCGCGCGAGTTAAGCGGCGGTCAGCGGCAGCGCGTCGCACTCGCCCGTGCGATCGTGCGCGAGCCGAAAGTTTTTTTGATGGATGAACCGCTGTCCAATCTCGACGCCAAGCTGCGCGTTCAAACCCGGGCCGAGTTGATCCGACTGCATCGTCGGCTGGGAATCACGACGATTTATGTAACGCACGACCAAGTCGAAGCGATGACGATGGGCGACCGCATAGCCGTCTTAAAGGACGGCGAACTTCAGCAGGTCGACACGCCACGGGTTCTCTATGAGAAGCCCGCAAACACGTTCGTCGCCTCGTTTATAGGCTCACCGCCGATGAATTTGGTAACCGTGCCCGTCGTG
>JAICGT010000151.1 GCA_025922995.1 Fimbriimonadales bacterium | reverse complement strand
CACAGGTAGGCGGCTGTGGCACAAAGCGCGGCGACGACCGCGAGTGCGACGGCCCGCGAGCCTCTCTTGGGGATCATCACGAGGTTGAAGACGGCAACGACAACGAAGCCGGAGGCGAACCAGTCGAAAGCCGTCATTCGCCCCAACCTCCCCCGCCCGGCGACTCGACCCGAACGATGTCGCTCCGCTTCAGTTCGACGACTCCCTTGGCGGGCAGAATGATCTCCTCCGAACCGCGCACCAGCAAGTTGCGTCCTACCATCCCGCTTCTTCCGCCGTTTCTGCCGGGCGGGCCCTTAGATCGCCTCTCTGTCATTAGAGAGCACGTGATGCCGCCTTCAAGTGCCTGGTACGCGCGTATGACGCCGTCGCCGCCCGCAAACCGGCCGCCGCCCCCCGAGCCTTTGCGAACCTCGTACTGCACAACGCGCAGGGGCACGTCGATTTCGAGCGCCTCGATGGGCGTGTTGCGTGTGTTTGTCATATGCGTGTGGATTCCCGAAGCGCCGGGACCGCTGGGGCCGCCGCCCGCGCCGCCTCCGACTGTCTCGTAATACGCCCAGTGCTTCGTGCCGAACGCGATGTTATTCATGGTTCCCTGGCTGCAGGCCGGCACGTCCACGGGCAACGCTTGCATGATTACGTCGACAATCCGCTGGCTCGTCTCCGTATTGCCGGCAACCACCGGCGCAGGAAACTCGGCGTTGACGAGTGAGCCGCGGGGAGCGGCCACGCTGACCGGCGCCCAACATCCGCCGTTGGTCGGTGTTTCGGGCGCGAGGCAACGGACGACGTAATAACATGCGGACCTTGTGACGGCTTCCGTTGCGTTAATTCCGATATTTGCTTGGGGAGCCGTGCCGTCGAAGTCGAATGCTATCTTTCCTTCGGTGATCACAAGCGATAACTCAATACGCCCACTTTCGATATCTTCTAAATAGTCATGCGCTTTGTAGACGCCGTCCTCGAGGCGGAGCAAAGCTGACTTCGTCATCGCTTCGGAGTATCCGAGACACTGTTTCGCGATCATTTCGAAATCGCCGTCGTAGCGGGTGGCAAGGGCATTCAAACCTTTCGCGCCGATTCGGCAAGCGGCGAGTTGCGCGTCCAAATCCGAGCGTCGCTGCTCCGGCCCGCGGCATTTTTCGCAGATCTCCTTCACGAGGCTGTCCGTGAGGGGCTTTGGCGTGATAATCATGCCCTCTTTGCGGACATCGCCTACCGGAGCGAAGCTGCCTGGTGACGATCCGCCGATATCGGAGTGGTGAGCCCGGGCAGCGACGTAGCCGATGTCCCCCACCGGCAGAATCACGCTGATGTCGGGCAAATGCGTACCCGCAAAGAATGGGTCGTTGGTAATATAGGCTCGACCTGCTTCCATTGGCGGGCCCTCGCTCAGCCACCGTTGCATTAGATACTCCATTGCACCTAAATGCACCGGAATGTGCGCGGCTTGGGCAATCAACCGTCCTTCTCTATCAAAAACTGCGCACGAATAATCGCGCCTCTCCTTTATGTTCGGCGAAAACGAAACCCGCTCGAGTGTCGAGCCCATTTCTTCGGCGATACTGGAAAACTGGCTCGAGTAGAGCCTTACCTTCGCCGGTGAGAAGCTTATAGAATGTATTTCGTCATGTCCTCGTCTTTTACCAGTTCCGAGAGGCGAGTCCGCACGTACTCGCCGTCGACGGAGAGCTCTTTACTCTCCAAATTATCAGGGGCATCGAACAGCACGTCTTCGAGCAATTTTTCCATCACAGTATGCAGTCGTCTCGCTCCGATGTTCTCCGCGCGCTGATTCACGCCATGCGCCATCCTCGCGATCTCCTCGATGGCGTCTTCGGTAAATTCCAGTTGAACGCTCTCAGCGGACAAGAGGTTTTTGTACTGTTTTGTTAGGGCATTCTTCGGCTCGCTCAGGATCCGCCGCAAATCGCCTTCGACAAGCGGCTCTAGCTCAACCCGTATGGGTAGCCGCCCCTGAAGCTCGGGAATCAAATCACTCGGTTTTGAAACATGAAACGCTCCGGCGCCGATGAAAAGAACGTGGTCGGTGTTAACGGGACCGTGTCGCGTGACCACAGTCGATCCTTCGATAAGCGGCAGCAAATCTCGCTGGACGCCTTCTCTCGAAACATCCGGACCGCTTCCGCCTTCCCGTCCTGCGATCTTGTCCAACTCGTCGATAAACACGATTCCGGTCTGCTCAGCGCGGTCTACGGCTTCGCTACGCACGCTCGCGTTGTCGATCAGTTTGTCCGCCTCTTCGCCGGTCAATATCTCCTTGGCTTCTGCGATGGTTACGCGTCTTGTCGTCTTGTTTCGCATTCCCGGCGGTCCGCCAATGGGAAAATCGATGCCCATTTCTTCCATGCCCTGTGGCGAGAACACTTGAAAAAACGGCGACGTTTGGTCCTCGACCTCGACGTCCACAAACTCCTCGTCACGGTCTCCAGCCTCCACCTGCTCCCTGACTCGCTTGTATCTTCGTGCCCAAGCTTCCGTATCGGTTTCAGGTTCGGCCGATTCGACGCCGAACCCTTCCATCGCACGTTGAACCGGGTGGTTTTCGCTAGAACGCGACCGATACGGGTCGACAAGCATTTCGGTAAGCCTCTCGATCGCGCGCTTCCTCGCCGGCGCTTCCACCTCGGCCCTCTTTTCGGCTTCTACCAGCCGCAACGAGACGTTGACGAGGTCCCGGACGATAGAGTCCACGTCCCGGCCAACATAGCCCACCTCCGTGAACTTGGTCGCTTCGACTTTTACGAACGGAGCCTTGGCCAACTGGGCGATTCTACGGGCGATTTCCGTCTTGCCGACGCCCGTCGGCCCTATCATTAGGATGTTCTTGGGGATAATTTCTTCGGCGAGTTCCGCTGGAAGTGCCTGCCGGCGAAATCGGTTTCTGAGAGCGACGGCGACGGCTCGCTTCGCTTCCTTTTGGCCGATGATGTATTTGTCGAGCTCGGCGACGATTTCGCGGGGCGTGAGGTCTTCGATGGGATGGGTCATTCGCGCCTACATTGTACATTCGGCTCGAAGTCTCACGGCGGCAGGTAGAATTTCGAGCCCCATGAACCTTCGCGTGACGCTCAACTTGCCCGACCCCGACTTCACGATCCCGATGAAGGCGGACCTGGCGATTCGTGAGCCGCAAATGCAGCGAGAGTGGGATGCCAACGACCTGTATCACAAGATCCTGGAGAGCCGAGCGGGCAAGCCGAAGTTCGTGCTGCACGATGGCCCTCCCTACACGAATAGCCCGGTGCACATCGGAACGGCGCTAAACAAATCGCTCAAGGATTTTGTCGTTCGTTATAAAACCTTGCGTGGCTTTTATGCGCCGTATGTTCCCGGCTACGACACCCATGGCCTGCCGATCGAACTTGCGGTGCAAGCTAAACACGGCAGGTTGGAACCACAGGCGATGCGCGAAGCCTGCAGGACGCATGCCGAAGAGTTTATTGAAGTTCAAACTAAGCAATTCAAGCGATTCGGAGTCTTGGGAGATTGGGAGAACAGGTACGCGACACTCGACTACAGCTTTGAAGCTGCAATCGTTCGCGCGTTTGCGCGCTTGGCCGAGAAGGGCTTTTTGTACCGTGATTTAAGGCCGACACATTGGAGCATCGGCATGCGGACTGCTCTTGCCGATACCGAACTGGTCTACGAAGATCACGTTTCGAAGGCTATCTATGTGCGGTTCCCTCTGCTTCTCGATCCTTCCGGGATCCTTCCGGGAATCGACAATCTGTACACAATCATCTGGACGACCACACCGTGGACCATCCCCGGCAATCTCGGAGTCGCATTTCATCCTAAGCTCGAGTACACGGTCTATAAAGTCGGTACCGACCATTATTTGCTATACCCCGGACTTGCCAAGAAAGTCTTCGAAGAAATCGGCATTGATAATTTCGAGAAAATCGCTACAGTGCTTGGATCAGTTCTCGAAGGAATGATTTTTAAGCACCCTGTTTTCGATCGCGACTCGGTCGCGGTTCTCGCGGACTATGTTACCACCGAAGACGGAACAGGCGTTGTGCACACCGCGCCCGGTCATGGACACGAGGATTTCGCCACCGGCCGCAGGTATAACTTGCCGGCTTTGTGCCCGGTCGACGAATCCGGAACATACACTGCCGAGGCGCTGGAATTCGAAGGCAAAAAGTTAACGGATGCAGACAGCTTTATCGTTGAGAGGTTGCAGGAAACCGGTAATTTGCTGAAAGCCTACGATTACAAGCACAGCTATCCTTACAGCGAACGCGAT
>JAICGT010000150.1 GCA_025922995.1 Fimbriimonadales bacterium | reverse complement strand
GATCTCAGTCTTTTCTCTTCGATTCTCGCTTCGGCCATGTCCCATTCCTCGACTTTGGACACTTCGTGTTCGCGAGACTCGCCGTCGGCAACAAATGCTACACGCTGACCCGGCAGAAACTTTTCTGTGGGACTAGGCGGGCGTTCGGCGATTTCCCGTAATCCGATCACGCCGTCGGGAAAATAATGACCCCGGGACATGAGGTCGCCCACGACATAAAGTAGCTGCTCACGCTCGGCCATGATGTCGACGTGTTCCTCGGCCCTAAACAACTTTCGGCTCCATGATTGCAGGTATCGCTGACTCGTAGACGTCACGCAGGTCGGCGACTTTTCGCGACAGGATATTGCCCGACGGCGAAACAACTTCCAGTTCGTCGCGCGCGCTGTCGAACAAGCCCAGGCAATGTAGACTCAATCCATACTCCGCGCAAATCTGCTGGATGCGGGCGGGGGCGTCGGCATGATACTTTTCTTCGCTAATGCCTATCAGAATGCGGCCGGGAATTTCTCCGAACAGCCTAGCATCGGTGCGCCGGCTGAACGTCCATGGATCGTACTGCTTCTCCAGTTCGGCAAGCGAAGCAAGAACTTCGTTTTGCGAACCGTTCATCATCTCGAACACCGGGCCCATGATGTGTTTACGATAATGTTCTTGAGCGTCGAGCAATATGTGCGCGCCGACCAAATTCTCAAAGCACATTTCTGCAATCGAGACGGCGATTCCGCCACAGGAGACATCGTGGGCGCAGTCCGCTATCTGCTCGGCGGATACCTGCACCATGGTTTCGATAAGCGCCCTTTCGACTTCAAGGTTCGGTGATTCGCCGACGCCGCCGTCGTCGCCGTGTATCGACGACAAATACTCCGAGGCTCCCAATCCCTGGCCGGGTGACACTCTCTCTTGGCCGTAAATCAAGTAAATATAACCGCGAGATGTCGGCAGAGACATCGGCAAACGTCTTGTGACGTCTTCCAAGATTCCCACAACTCCAACCGTTGGAGTCGGCAGCACCTCGCCCATTTCGGTCTCGTTGTAAAAACTGACGTTTCCGCTGAGAACCGGTGTTCCGAGGGCATCGCACGCGTCGGCAATGCCTTTAACGGCCCTGTCGAACTGCCAGAAAACTTCGGGCTTGGTTGGGTCTCCAAAATTGAGACAGTCGGTTGCGCCGATCGGCCTCGCGCCGGTGCATGCGACATTTCTCGCCGCTTCAGCGACGGCGGCAACACCTCCATGATAAGGATCGGAAAAGACGTGTCTTGCGTTGCAGTCGATTTTTGTCGCAATTCCTTTCTTCGTTCCGCGCAGCGCAAGCACAGCTGCATCGCTGTAACCCGGCCCGTCTGCGGTTTGTGCTTGAACTGTGCTGTCGTATTGCTCGTAAATCCAGCGCTTCGAAGCGATGTTCGGCGAAGCCAGCAGAGTCGCCAACGCATCACCGTAGTCCTCGGGCTGAGAAATCACGGCTAAATCGATCTCGGGCCATGACGATCGGGGCATAAGCGGTAGGTCCAGCATTGGGCAGCCTTCCGTGATGTGGTCCGCCGGCACTTGGGCTTCGATTTTTCCATGGTGACGAACGGTGACCACACCATCCTGAGTTACGGCGCCGATCACGGTTGCGGGCAAGCCCCATTTCTCGAAAATCGAGAGCACCTCGTTTTCGCGGTCCATCTCGACAACCGCGAGCATCCGCTCTTGGCTCTCGCTAAGCATGATCTCATAGGAAGACATGGTCTCATCACGCAGTGGTACTTTCGAAAGGTCGATCTCCATGCCGACGCCGCCCTTACCGCTCATCTCGCAGGTGCTGCAGGTCAAGCCGGCGGCTCCCATATCTTGGATCGCGACAATTGCCCCGGTCTCAAGCGCCTCGAGCGTTGCTTCGATGAGCAATTTCCCGGCAAAAGGATCACCGATTTGTACGTTGGGGCGTTTGTCTTCGCCGTCTTCATCGAGAACTTCACTGGCGAAAGTTGCGCCGTGAATGCCGTCCCGTCCGGTTGCGCTTCCGAGGTAGAGAATGGGATTTCCGGGACCCGCGGCTGCCGCGGTCGTGACCTTGCCAAGCTCGACGCGCCCAATGCACATCGCATTTACGAGGGGATTCCCGGTGTAGCGCGGGTGAAATGCCGTTTCACCAGCTACCGTCGGCACGCCGATGCAATTGCCGTAACCGCCGATGCCGCGAACGACACCGTCCATGAGTCGCCTGTCCTCTTTGTTCTCTGCGATGTCGCCGAATCTCAAGGAATTGAGCGAGGCTATCGGCCTCGCGCCCATCGTGAGAATGTCTCGAATGATTCCGCCTACGCCCGTCGCGGCTCCTTCGTAAGGTTCGACGGCGCTGGGGTGGTTGTGGCTCTCGACTTTGAAGACGATGCCGATGCCATCGCCGATGTCGATGACGCCTGCGTTCTCACTGTCGCCGCCTTTATACTCCTTGAAGTAATTCAGCACCTTGCGGCTGCTTTTGTAGCTGCAGTGCTCGCTCCACAGCACTGCGTACATGCCGAGTTCGGTATACGACGGCTGTCTGCCCAGCCGCTCGACGATCGCACCGTATTCGTTTTCCGACAGCCCCATTTCGGCGAATGGCGCCTCTCGGGTGGTCTCTTGCGGCATGCGTCCATTATATTCGGTTCGGGCGATGCGGCTGGGTCATAATGGAACCGATGGGGGCAGACGGGCTCGATGCGCACGACGTCAAGCGGACGCTTGGCAGAATGGCGCACGAAATACTCGAGAAGAACGGCGGCGCCGACGATCTCGTGGTCGTAGGCGTCCTGCAGATGGGCTACCCCGTTGCCAAGCGGTTGGCGTTTGCGATGGCAACGATCGAAGGTGTCGGCGTGCCGTGTGGAAGCCTCGATATCGAGGGGTATCGAGATGATCGCCCCGCGACTTCCGAACCCGAGCAGAGCGAGATTCCATTTGCCGTAACGGGCAAGCGAGTAATTCTCGTCGATGAAGTGATCCAGACCGGCCGAACGATTCGCGCGGCGATGGATTCGTTGATGCGTCACGGCAGGCCGGCAAAGATAGACCTCGCGGTGCTGATCGATCGGGGCGGCCGTGAGTTGCCGATAGAGCCAAACTACGTCGGCAGAAAAATGGTTGTCGACGCTGACCAATATATCGAGGTACGAGTCGATTCCGATGGCGAGGATGTTGTAAGGATTGTGAGACCTGCATGAATTTTTTGAGCATTAGAGAAATGGAGCGTCCGGAAATCGCCAAGCTGTTACGGTCTGCGGCGAGTTTGAAAAAGGACTCACTTTCCGGGAAGAAATTGCCGGCTTTTCCGGATAAGACTGTTGGACTCCTGTTTTTTGAAGACAGCACGAGGACGAGAGTCGGGTTCGAAATGGCGGCGCGGAGACTGGGCATAGGTTTCACTTCTTTCGGGGTAAAGGGCTCGAGCATGTCGAAAGGAGAGTCGCTGAAGGACACGGTCCTAACGTTGAAAAATGAGGGAGTGGACGGCCTGGTGATCAGGCACGAGGCGGCGGGCGCGCCGAATGTCGCGGCTCGTTTCTTCGACGGCCCGGTTATCAACGCAGGAGACGGGATGCATGAGCATCCGACTCAAGCGTTAGCCGACGCAACGACAATTTTGGAGCATCGCAAGAAGCTCGATGGGCTCGTGGTTTCGATCGTTGGCGATGTGATGCATAGCCGAGTTGCTCGCAGCAACATCTGGCTGCTTTCTAAAATGGGAGCGACGGTTCGCTTGGTTGCGCCGCGGACGTTAATGCCGCCCTATAAAGAACTAATTCCCGCCGAATTTCATTACTCGCTCAAAACAGGGCTCGACGGCGCCGATGTTGTTATGACGCTAAGGATGCAAATGGAGCGGATGGAAAACGGCCTGATCAGCAGCCTTGGAGAATACGCTTCGATGTATCAGGTGAACAGCGGAACGTTGCGGTATGCAAAACCAGATGCGCTGGTCATGCACCCCGGTCCGGTGAACCGCGGATTGGAGCTGGATGACTTGACGGTAGACGGCAAGCAATCGGTTATAAACGAGCAAGTCGAAAACGGCGTTTACGTTCGCATGGCGATATTCAACGCCGTGTTCGCGAGTAAGGCGAAGAAGAAGTCATGAAGATTGTATTAAAAGGCGGAAGAATCCTCGATCCTTCGCAGGAACTCGACATGGTCGGGAGCGTATCGATTGTCGACATGCAGATTGCCGAGATAGGTAAGAAAGTCGACGACAAAAATGCCGACGAAGTGTACGATTGCAAAGGAATGTGGATTACACCCGGGCTG
>JAICGT010000149.1 GCA_025922995.1 Fimbriimonadales bacterium | reverse complement strand
ATAACCCGCGCCCCGTTTCTTGCAACTGCCACCGGTTTTATATAATCTGCCTGTGATCCTGATCCGGAACGCATCCAAAGGCAAGCGCGTCGTGCGCATGCTCGGCCTTTTCTTGCTGTGTACTGCGGCGCTCTTAGTCGCCGGTTGGTTCGTTTTGGATCAAATGCAAGGGCAGTGGTTGCTTGCAGCCAGAGGGCCCATCCTCGGCGCAGCCATCGCTCAGTTGGGCGGCGTCTCGACCTGGCTCAACTACTACTTCGGCGACCGGGGCGAGGAGGGGCTGATCCAGAAGCTGGAGCTGCTCGGCGACGAGTACACGGTGATCACCAACTGGCAGCCGCCCAACGAAAAGCGCGGCGACGTCGACATCATCGTCCTCGGCCCGCACGGCGTGGCGGCGCTGGAGTGCAAGCGGTACTCCAGCGAATTCGGCTGCGACGGCGACTTCTGGTTCCTGAAAATGGAGAACGGCTACAAGAAAAAGATCAAAAGCCTCTCCAGCCAAACCCGCGGCCACGCGCAGTGCATCAAGCGGCACCTAAAGCGGCAGGGTGTCGAAGCCACAATCCCTCTCCCTGGACAGGGGGAGGTTAGGAGGGGGTCGACAGGCGTTCACGTCCACACCGCGCTGGTGTTCAACAGCCTGCGTCGAGCGTCGATTTCCAATCCGAAGGTGAGGGTGATCGATTACGAAGATGCGGTGGACTTCATATACTCTCTGCCAAGGACTGGAGCGACGCTCGCGGAGGTCTTTCAGGATTGAAGCTGTTCAAAAAGAGACCCAATTTAAAAGATGTAGTAGACCGAACCTTCTGCACGGCAGCCGTTATGATCTACGGTAATGCCCAAAGCCATCATGCAGCGGGACAGCTTGACGAGGAAGTCTCTGAGATGGTGGCCGACTTACGGAACTGGGTCGCTCGGGAAGGCATTGCAAAGTCCTTTTCCAAAACTGAGCGCCGACTGTTCGAGTCGAACTTAGGTGGTTGGAGCCGGCGCGAAGTAATCGATAGCTCCTGGACAATCGAATGCTTGGGAGTTTTCCTATGGTCATTAAATCGAGTGGACCAATTGCCTAATTACGATGTCGCATTCGACTTTGGGCTAAGCGAGATAATCACTATCAACACCGAAAAGAAAGGTTTCGCACAATCATTACGTGAAATCGGAGTGATAGATAGACAAAGGGATGTCTCAGAGTTGTGGAACTGGAGAGCCGTGAATTCCCGCTTGTGCATCGATGAGACCATTGATCCAACAACGTCAAATGAGGAACGTCTCGATATTGCACGCCGAGCGGCAAAGGTTGCATTTGAGCGCGGAGATGTTCCTGAACCGATCGACGGCGATTTTCCGGCATTCGGCCGGGCATATAAGGATGTAACGAGCGAAGAGTTGTCAAAACTGACGTCGATCGCGCGCGAGCGAGAGCGCGCATTTAATTGGCTTGCCGGTTACGAATGGAATTGGGACGAAGTACCGGTCGATACGTAATGGACTAACTTAAACTCGATTTCGCATTTCTCGAAAAGCGCGAATAACTCGGCAAGGACTTCCGTTACTTGCACGGCTTTTTCTTCATCCGCTCGGTTTGGGCGGCTTTCATTTGGCGGCCGAACTCGATGTGCTCGATGACCATTTGGACGCGCTGGGATGGCGTGAGCCTGCGAAGCCGACGCACCATCTCGTGGTGTGCCCACTCGGACGTGTCCATCAGGTCGGTTCTTCGCACCCTGCTATTTTGGCAGGGAACGGCTGATCGCCGAATAAGGCGGCAGCGCGATAACGCGGGTGCCTCTGAGGCCGGACACAACTACCCCAGCAACAACCGGGTCACCGTGGCCGATCTCAGGGTGTCGCCAATCCACGGGCCAGCCTCCGATCCTAGTGCCCAAAAGCGCTCGCCAATCGTAAAAACCGAAGAATTTTGGTTGACTTTTTGCCTTCTCGTGTCCCCATAGGTAGAACCAAAAAACTGCGACAGCGGCAGGGCAAACCGAAAACCCCGCCGAACTGCTCATTAAGCATCCGGAAACTGACAAAAACCCGGTATCTCCCCCGAGTAAATCGCCCGATTTCGTGCGAGCATTGGAGCCTCGGCGTGAGTGAAATGAATCTACGGAAAAATGCGCGTAGATAAATAGCGAATAGCGAGGATCGGCCCGCAAGGTCGCGCATACTATGCGCCGATGGCGAGCAATATCATCCAGGTCCGCGACCTGCGCAAGACCTATCCGACCGGCACCGAGGCTGTCAAAGGCGTCACCTTCGATGTCAAGGAGGGCGAATTCTTCGGCTTCCTCGGCCCGAACGGCGCCGGCAAGACGACGACGATCAACATGCTCGTCGACCTGGTGAAACGCACTAGCGGCGAGATCGAGATCGATGGCCTCAAACTGGAGACTGACGCTAGGGAAATCTACCAGCGCCTCGGCTTCGCGATGCAGGAGGTCGGCCTTGATGAAACCGCGACGGCGCGCGAAATGCTGCAGCTTCACGGCCGGCTGTATCACATGCCGCCCGAACGCATTGAGAGCCAGATTCAAAAGCTGCTCAAGCTCGTGGAACTGGAGAAGGTCGCCGACCGCTACACGCACACCTACTCGGGTGGCATGCGGCGCCGATTCGACCTTGCGCTTTCGCTCATCCACGAGCCGAAGATCCTGTTCTTGGACGAGCCGACGCAAGGTCTGGACCCTCACGCCCGAAAGCTCATCTGGGGACACCTGAGAGAATTGAATAAAGCGGGAATGACCGTCTTCCTGACGACTCACTTCATGGAAGAAGCCGAGGCCCTCTGCGAAAGGCTGGCGATAATGGACCAGGGCCAGATCGTCACCGAAGGCACCGTGCCCGAGCTGCTGCAGAAGCACGGTGCGAAAAACCTGGAAGAAGTCTTCCTAAAGACAACCGGCAGCACCCTCGGCGAGGACACGGTCGACCCGAGCGGCGACCCGTTTATTAGGAGCCGACACTAAATGTCGACCTTCTTCCACGATTGGTACTACCTTTCGATAAGGAGCATCAAGCAGATCTGGCGCCCGCTCCTGGCGCTGATCCCGTCGCTGTTCATCCCGATCTTCTTCTTCGTGGTGAACGCGGCATCGCTCAGCGCCTTCGCCGACGTCCCAGGCTTCCCCGAGGGCGTCAGCTACCGCGATTTCATCGCGCCGATCGCGCTGTTCACCGCCGTGTTCTTCTCGGCAGGCAACCCCGGCATCGAGATGGTGCTGGATATCAGCAGCGGCTACTTCAAAAAGCTGATGATCATGCCGATCAACCGCCTGGCCATCATCTTCGGCAGGCTCACCGAAGTCGCCGTACAGGCAGTTTTCCAGGGCCTGATCGTCCTGGTCCTGCTCCTCGCCGTCGGTGTCCGCATCCGAACCGGCATCCCCGGCACGTTCGCGATCTTCGGGCTGCTGATCGTCTTCGCCATGGGCTGGTCCTGCGTCAGCATGACCTTCGCTCTGCGAACGCAAAACGCGCGGCTGGTACAGTCGCTGTTCGTGATCGTTTTCCCGTTCCTGTACATCACGACGAGCCAGGCGCCGATGCACCTCCTCCCACCCACATTCCGGGTGCTGGCGACGTACAACCCGATAACATACATCATCGAGGGCGTCCGCGCCCTCGTCCTCAACGATTGGGGCGATCCGGCGATCTGGAAGGGCTACGCCGTGGCAATCGGCATGTTCGTCGTGCTTGTAGCTGTGGCGCTGTCGTCCTTCAAGAAGGTGATGAAGTAATGGTTGTAACAATCCCGAGGCTAATTGCGTCACAATAGAGCGGCCCGACACACCGTTGTCTGGGCACGAGGACAACTTAGTACGTACAAGGAGCAACTCGATAAACGTGAATATTTGGGTTCGATCAACAATTTTTGGAGCCGTCGCGGCTGTTTTGACCGCTTCGGCAATGGCGCAGGCAGGCGAAACTCGCCTTGCCGGCATTCGGCTTTATGACTCGGGCGTGGATGTGGTTCGCAAGCTCGGCTCGCCGAACGAAGTTCTGCCGATCAACGTCCAGTTCGAAGAAATGGGCGGACAAGGCGGCAACGCCGGTGGCGGCGGCGGAAGAGGTGGCAGCTTTGCGGCGCCACCCGGGGGCGGCACGTCGAACTTTGCAGTTCCACCTTTGAGCATTAACCAGGTCGGCGCCCCTAAGGGCGGTGGCGGACCGGTGCCTGTCGGCTCTGGCGGAGGAGGACCTCGCCCGGTTGGCGCGGGGGGCGGCGGTGGCAGCACGGGCAGCACCAATGTCACATTTGTGCGTTGGGTTTATCGACGTGGCGCCGGCGGCAGCGTGAACGT
>JAICGT010000148.1 GCA_025922995.1 Fimbriimonadales bacterium | reverse complement strand
GGGTTGGCATAGAAAACCATGTAGCCGTTTGCTACCAAGACTTGCAGTTCATGGAAAAACGGAACGCCGTATTGTGCATGCGGGCCGCCGTGGACTTCCAAAACCGCCGGATGTTTTTGCTTCTTGGATCGCGTCGGTTTTAAGAACCAGCCGTGGACCGTCCAGCCGTCCTCGGTCTTTGTCGAAAACGCTTCAGGTTTGGAAAGTTCTATTTCCGAGAATAAATCGGAATTAAAGTCCGTCAGTTTTGTGACTTCCAATTTGTTTTTGGACAATTTCCCAACCGCAATCTCATTCGGACGGTCCCACGAGCCGACGGTCATTCCGAAGAGACCGCTGTCGCTGATACTCGCGAAGGCATACTCTTTGGCTCCGCTCGTCAGCACTTCGACTTTTCCACCGGCAGGGGAAACCGACGCCGGATGCGTTTCGCCGTGCCAGCCGAGTGAAAAGAAAATGCGCTTGCCGTCGGGGCTCCATCGGAAGTTCGCCCCGAATCCCGCCTCGCGGGTGTCGCTGAGCGTCGCTGCGTGCATGCAGTAATCGGTGTCTCCGGTTAGGTTCTTTCGTTTCCCCGTTTTGACGTCGATCACGTGCAAATGCGTGTTGACCGCGCCCCACTGCGACTCCCTGCCTTCGCGTCCTGCATACGCGATCTTCTTGCCGTCCGGCGAAAATGCGGGAGCTTCGCAAGAGCCGTCTACTTGGCCCGGAATGAGGCTCGTTTTTCCGGATTTAACGTCGAGAAGATAAATCCGGTCCTTCCAGGGATTCTTGAAAGGTTCCTTCGAAGTGTTTGCTCCGATTGCGATTTTTTTCGAATCGGGCGACCACGCGAATGAAAACCAGCCCATCGAATCTTTGTCGTAAATCTTTTTATGTTCGCCGGTTTCCGTGTCGACGAGATAAAGTTTATGCCGCGCAGTATTGAAATAGCCGTCTCCGTCGAGGCGGTACCACACGTCGTCGATAACACGTGCCGGCGTGCTGAGCCCTTTTTCTTTTCTCTCCTCTTCCGCTTTCTTCGTATGTTCTGCTTCTTGCTCGCGGAATTTCACCGCCATCTTCTTTCCGTCGGGCGACCAGTCGAACCCCTCGATGGCCCCTTCCGGAAACTTCGTGAGCGCCGTTGCCTCGCCGCCTGCCAAAGAGATCACGAAGATCTGGCCGGCGGGCTTGTCTCGGCCGCTCATGAAAGCGACCCTGCCTCCATCGGGCGACCACCTCGCGCTGCCGTCCTTGCCGCCGGAGGTGAACTGCCGCGCGTCGCCGCCGGAGGTCGAGACGATCCAGAGGTTCGTGACTTTGTCGTTCTTGTCGCCGACGTGCGACTTCGCGAACACAATCCACTTGCCGTCCGGCGATATCTGCGGATCGCCGACGAGGTGGAACTTCAGCAGGTCTTCGGGCGTGATCAGCCGCTTGGCGGCCTTCGTTTTGCTTTTTGGCATCGCGAAGTGTATACCTGAACCCACCGCTTACCGCAGCATTCCGGCCGTCCATGCCTGAATAGACTGTCGCAGTCAGCAGTTCTCCCCGCATGGTTCACGACGGGCTGCGCACCGAAGACCGAACTTTCTTGCCGAGGTCCGATCATCAAAGAAGGAAGAAAGTATCGTAACGTCGAAATAGGACTCTACGCAACGTCGGCCAACCGAGTTGTTACCGAGCAGGATGCAGGATGTACTATCGGGGCGCGATGTCCCGGACGCCGCCACGCGACGTCCGGCGGCTTTGCACTGGCTGCTGATTTGGATCGTTGTAACCGCTGCGGCCTACGCGGTGTCGGCGCGAGTCGGGCTGCTCCTCGCAATGCCGCCCGCATTTAAGGCGACGGCGGTATGGGCGCCATCCGGTATTGCGGTCGCAGCTCTATTGCTCGCTGGGCGTTCCGTTTGGCCCGGCGTTTTTATCGGCGCCTTTGTGGGCAACGTCCTGGATTACTTCAGGCCCGCAGATGCCTTTCCGTTGGCATCGCATGTCGGTCTCTCGCTCTGCATCGCGGCGGCTTCCACGCTTCAGGCGCTTGTTGCCCTTGCCCTGATCCGGAGATTCACGGGCAGTCACAATCCTCTTGCAAGAACCCGCGACGTCGCGCGATTCCTGGCGCTGGTGCCGGTCGCGTGCGTCGTCGCACCAAGCCTCGCAGTTCCGGCAATCGTAGCCTTAGGTTTCGCCGGTTGGGCCGCCGTCCCGTCGACGTGGCTAACTTGGTGGCTGGGCGACGTAGTTGGCATCATCCTGGTGACGCCGCTCATCCTCGTTTGGTCTCGACCCAGCTATGCGCTCTGGCGCAGAGGGCACATCGCGGAAGCGGTTGCCGTATTGGGGCTGATTTGGGTAGTCGGTTCCTTATCGTTTGCCGGCTGGACGTCGCGCGAAGCGCTGGCGATGGCGGCCGCGTTTCTTGTTATTCCGCTCGTGGTATGGGGAACGTTTCGCTTTGGCTGGCGCGGCGCAACGTTCGGCCCGGCCCTGTTTTCTGTATTCGCCGTATTGGGAACAGTAAGAGGGCTTGGCCCCTTCTTCTTCCAAGATCGCCAACAGTCGCTCTTGGCGTTGCAAGCGTTCGTAGCAATCGTGGCAGTCACGGCGCACCTCTTAGCGGCCGTACTGCAAGAGCAACGTCGCGAGAAATCGGCGAAAGACAAGGCTATCGCACAACTGGAGGTTGCCCTTCGCGATATCCGTACTTTGCGAGGTCTCATTCCAATCTGTGCTTGGTGCAAAAGTATTCGCAATGACGGCGGCGGGTGGGAGCAATTAGAGGCCTACATTAAGCGCTACAGCGATGCAGATTTCACCCACGGCATTTGTCCTGAGTGCGCCGAAAGCATCCAAGCGGAATTCGAATCGGGTTACGACTCTTTATCCTAGCCATTGATCGTCATCGGTAAATCCTTGCTTCATAATTAGAATCGGCGACAGCGATGTCAATGCAAAACAAGGTCGAATTCCGAATGAGCAGAGCGAGGCTCGCATGTGGCATCATCCTCATTGGCGGCTTCTTCCTCGTCTTCACTTTGCTACCGGCGCTTTCGGGCGCACCAACGGAGTTTCTTGTCATTTGGTTCGTTGTCGTGGGTGTTATTGATCTACTCATCGCCTCGAAACTATATTGGGTAGCGAGCCTCTCTTACATCGTCAGTGAAGAGGGCCTAACAATACGTGACTATCGCGGTGATAAGCACCTAAAATGGGACGACATAGTCGGTATTAGGCTGGTTCCATTTACTAAATACGAAGATTACAACCTTGAACTGAAGAACGGCAAAACACAAAAAATTGTCTCTAATATCGACGAAGGTTTTATCGACTGCCTAAAGTACTATCTCCCCCAAACAAAGTACTGGTGGTGGCCGGAGTGAGTATTTGTCTGCAGGCGTCGATTTCACACCATAAAACCTGCAATGATTGTTGAGGCGGAAAAGAACTTCTTCTATCGCGCCACCCCTTGGGGTGGGCGAACCAACGCCGAACATCTTGTAGCGCGTTGCAAGCGCCAGTCGTTCCTCACGAGTCAGTCCCGCTTCCCTGAGCCAGGTGCCGGACCAGCGGTAGTCCGTGCTCTCGTTGCAAAGGTCGAGTTTTACCGCATTGTTATGGATGTAGTGGAGTTTCTGCACAAACGCCCACTCAGCGTCGACTATGACGCTTCGAAAACTGCGTTGCCAAAGGACGTGATAAACACGGTTTGGTTGGCTTCACCCAGGTTGCGCCAACGGCGACCATCGGCCATCTCAGTTTTAGAATACCGCCATATTCGACTCGCCACCCCAAGGGGTGGCGCGATAGAAATAGAAGAATAGAGGAGCCGCCAGCCCCCGAGCGCAACGCGTTCGCCGCCTCCAAACGCAACGCATAGTCCAAAATGCACCCATGCGTTTTCAAGCCCCGAGAGGCACGGAAGACGTCCTCCCGGGACAATCCGAGCGGTGGTTGTGGCTGGAAGAGACGTTCAGGCGAGTTTGTGCGCTCTACGACTACCGCGAAATCCGCACGCCCACGTTCGAAGACACGAACCTCTTCCATCGCGTAGGCGAGGGATCGGACGTGGTCTCGAAAGAGATGTACACGTTTGAGGACAAGGGCGGCCGCAGCATGACGCTGAAGGCGGAAGGCACGGCCCCGGCGGTCCGCGCGTACATCGAGCACTCGCTGGGCGCGCCGGGGCAGATTACGCGGCTGTATTACCTGACGCCGATTTTTCGCTACGACAGGCCGCAAAAGGGACGGCTTCGCGAGCACCACCAGGCTGGAGTTGAGCTTTTGGGTGCGGTTGCGCCATCCGCGGATGCCGAGGTGATCGACTTAACGACGCGGTTTTATGGAGAGTTGGGGCTGGGCGATTTGGT
>JAICGT010000147.1 GCA_025922995.1 Fimbriimonadales bacterium | reverse complement strand
CTGCGCAGCGACGGCACGTTCGGGCCAAGCGCTCTGGTTTCCGACGGCACTCGCCTTTGGCGAGAAGTCGACGGAGTCCTAAACGCTGAGTGGCAATTAGACTCGCTAAAGCACATCGACTACGAAGAGCTTGTCGACGCGGGACGCATTGTTGCGCGCCACGGCAGTCACACCATCGAACTTCTGCGCGGCAGCGCGGCATTGACATCCATCCTTTCGGCCGGCGCTAAAGACATCAATCTCGTTGCAAACGGCCTGAACCCGCAGACCGCCGGCGATACCCGCCGTCGCTGCCCAAAATGCCACCGGCCCTTGCCTGCAGACTCGGACGTCTGCGACTACTGCATTAACCGCGGGCAAACGCTATTGCGTCTCTTCCGATTCGTCAAGCCCTATCGCTGGCAAGTCGCCCTGAGCACGCTGCTGTTGCTGGGCGGAACCGCCATGATGCTTCTGCCGGGGCTCCTGATCAAGCAGCTTGTCGACGACGTGTTCGAGCAGGGCCACCGCGAACGCTTCTTGCCGATCATTCTTATGATGGTCGGCGCATCGCTTGCCCTGATGACGCTTACGATGCTACGCGGATGGATTAACGCTTGGATCGGCAACCGTGTAACCGTCGACATTCGCAGCCGACTTTTTCAGCACTTCCAAGCGTTGTCGCTTTCATTTTTTGAAAAGCGAACCGTCGGCAGCGTGATGTCGCGAATGACGAATGACACCGGCTCCCTTTACGAAGTCCTCGTCGATGGAATCCCGTTCCTACTGCGCGATGGATTAATCCTAATCTGTATTCCGATTGTTCTCTTCACCACAAATTGGCAAGTGGCTGCTTGGGTTTTGCTGCCCATTCCGTTTATTTTCTATCTAGTGCGCGTTTTCCGTCGCCGAATCATGCGCGTATGGCGACGGTTTTGGCACGCATGGTCGCGGGTCAGCGGAGCGCTCAACGGTGTTTTGTCGGGCGTTCGAGTCGTCAAGGCGTTCCACGGCGAGGACCGCGAGGTCAAGCGATTTTCTCGGCGAATCCAGACGCTCGCAGACCTCGGATATTCCGCAGAAACTGCATGGTCTGTATTTTTCCCGATGATCCTCTTCTTGGCATCGGTGGGCACAATCCTAACGTATTACGTAGCCGGCCAGCGCGTAATCGGCGGCAGCATGTCTACCGGCGAGTTCTTTCTTTTCGTGACTTACCTCACGCAAATGCAGACGCCGATGCAACAGCTAAGCAGGTTGATCGATTGGACGAGCCGCGCGCTGACCGCGGGCGAGCGCGTATTCGAAGTGCTGGACACAATCCCAGATATTCAACAGCCCAAAGAACCCGTAAAACTCGGCGAGTTTAAGGGAAAAACGGTGTTCAACGACGTTCGCTTCGGTTACGAGAAAGCTAGCGAAATTATCCATGGAATTAACCTGGAAGTGGAACCCGGGGAAATGATCGGCATCGTCGGGCATAGCGGCAGCGGCAAGTCGACGCTGATGAACCTGTTGTTGCGATTCTACGACCCGACGGAAGGCAGTGTAGAAATCGACGGCGTCGACACGCGCCAACTCGATCTCGACGAGTTTCGAAAAAACGTCGGCGTCGTGCCGCAGGAGTCGTTCCTGTTCCCGGGAAGCATCCGCTCGAACATCGCATACGGCAGGCCGGACGCGCCGACCGAAGACATCATCGCCGCCGCAAAAGCCGCCAACGCGCACGATTTTATTATGAAATTTGCCGACGGCTACGATTCCTACGTCGGCGAGCGCGGCCAACGGCTATCCGGAGGCGAGAGGCAGCGCATTTCCATTGCGCGGGCGATTTTGCACAACCCGAAGATTCTGGTGCTCGATGAGGCGACATCGAGCGTAGACACCGAAACCGAGCGCATGATCCAAGACGCGCTCAATAATCTGGTCGAGGGGCGCACCGCATTCGTGATCGCGCACCGCCTGAGCACGCTCAAGCATGCAGATCGCATCATCGTTCTCGAGGAAGGAAGAATCGCAGAATCGGGCACGCACGACCAACTCATGGACAAAGAGGGCATTTATCACAAGCTGGTTACGATGCAGTCGGAAATGGCGGCTGTCCGCTCCGACTTCTTTGAAATCACCGACGAGGACGTGCAAGAGACGACCGCGTAATTAATCCATGGGCTTCCGATTCGTGCTCCAGCAGCCTTTCGAATAAAGTCAATTGCACCACTGCGCGTGTTTTATTGAGGTCCGCCGGATCGTTTGGTCCCAGCGCAAAGTACGTGTCTCCGCGCAAATAATCAGCCAAAAACCGAACGCCGAGTTCCAGCGTTATAACCTGCACGGCTCGCGGCATTAATTCGATTTCGGCGTCTGTCGGAGTCGATGCCGTGCTCAGGAAACCATCCAAAACCGCTGCGTAAGCATCGTTACAGACTTCGACCTTGCTCAAGTCCCGCTCCTTTTCGCCGACACGATTGCAAAGTGAGCGAACCATGTCGCCCCAATCCGCGAGCCACGTCAAAGGCATGACTGTGTCTAAATCGACCAGCGACACCACCCTGTCCGTCTCGCGGTCGAACAAAAAGTTTTCGATCTTGGTATCGCCATGAATAACGGTTGTTCGCACTTCGCCGGATTCTCGCGCCTCCTGCAAGCTCATCGCCAGCGGCTCGTAATCGAGAGCCAGTTCGATAAACCGCTTCAAGTCCGGATCGTCGCGGTGCCTTCTCCTCTCGTCTTCATTCAGAACGCAATAAAAATGCTTCTCGGCGGCCGCGCGCGTTTCCGGGCATTCCGGCAGCACTTCAGCGACATCTTCGACCCTCCGATGACCCGCTAATGCAGAATGCAGCTGGCGAAAATACAAGCGCGTGTCCCGGTAACCAGGCAACGAAATCGGCACGGTAGACGCGTCGATTTCGGCGGTTAGGTCGGAGTAAACCGCCAGACCCCTGCCGACCTCCCGCGCGACGAACATACGCTTATCGGCGGGCGCCTCATCGAGGCTCTTGTACGACACCGTGCCGTCGATGTACGAAAGCAGCCTCCATGTCGCTCTGTCACTCGCGTGGTGATAGCTGCCGCCGGCAAGCGTCGGAACCAACTCCATCGCGCGCCACCCCGACTTCGCGTGCGCGTGGCCGTTGCTGAGCGATTGCTGCTGAGCGTCGAGCGACGCCGCCATGCCGAGCATCACGCGATCCGGCAGCGGGAAGACGTCGGTATTGACGCGCTGCAGCAAGTAACTCCGCCGCTCAGCCCCTGCGGCGACGAGAAACGTATCCAGGTTGATGTTGCCTTTGCCGGGAAAGTCGAAGACTTCGATCGGCTGATCGATCGAAAAGTAGGCTGCAATTCGGCTGGCTTCGTTGACAGCGATCATTCTAGTGTTCGAGGAGAAGACGAATCAGAGTCTACTTTGTTGACCTGAGGTGCTCTCGCAACGCGAACAATTCCTTTGAATTTCGCTTCACGAGCCTCGCGAGGATCGCTTCACCGCGAGACGTGAGCCAGATCTCCACTTTCCGACGGTCTTCGGCGGACGGCTCGCGCCGCACCAGCCCCGCACTTACGCAACGGTCGATAAGGCCGACGACGGTGTGGTGCCTCAGTTGCAGAAAGTCCGCCACTTCGCCGACGGAAGCCCAGTCCTTTTGAGGCTGGCCCTTGATCGATAACAGCACCTGGTGCTGCTGCGGCGTGATGCCTTCGGCGCGCGCGCCCTCCTCCGCGAACCGCAAGAATCGGCGTATGCTTTTGCGAAGGCTGGCCAACGCAACGTAGTCTCTTTTTTCAAGCTTCTCGGCCATCGTGAGAGGTCGCTGCGGTAAGGCGAAGCCTTGCGCAGCGACGTTTATCTTGGCACATGAAGCCGAACCATAATCAACCATGGTTGGATTCATCGGACTCGGCGTCATGGGCTCTCGCATGGCGGGCCATCTCGCGAAGGCAGGCGAGGTCATCGTATGGAACCGCACGCCGTCTCGGTCGGAAGGCTTCGACAGGGTCGCCTCTTCACCGGCAGAATTGGCAAGCCGGTGCGACCACGTTTTCATTTGCGTTTCGCGTACCGAAGACGTTCGGGAAGTCCTCGACGCAATGGCGCCCGCTCTGCGTCCAGGGATGACGATCGTCGACCATTCCACCATCGAGCCGTCCGCCGTCCGCGAGATGGCGGAAGCGCTCGCTGGTCAAAGCGTCGGCTTCGTCGACGCGCCGGTGACCGGCGGCGAGAAAGGCGCAATCGACGGAACACTGACCATTTTCTGCGGCGGCTCGCAAGCCGATTTCGAAAAGGGGTTGCCCTTCATGGAGGCTTACGGCAAGAAAATCCGCCTGGTCGGCCCGTCGGGCTCCGGCCAGATGATGAAGATGGCGAACCAGATCAGCGTCGTGGGCTGCGTGTTGGCGATGGCGGAGTGCCTCGCGTTTGCCGATCGAGCCGGCCTCGACATGGCAGAGACGATCGACTTGGTCGGCTCTGGTGCCG
>JAICGT010000146.1 GCA_025922995.1 Fimbriimonadales bacterium | reverse complement strand
CTACTCCGTGTTTCAGCACATTCCGGCTCCGGCGTCGAAGAACTGAAGAACGCCTTGCGGGACACGATTCTGGACCTGGGACCGCGACCTACGACATCCGCGTGGTTCCTTCCGATCGACAGGGTGTTCACAGTCGAGGGCCACGGCACGATCGTGACAGGAACACTGGCAACCGGCTCGGTTTCCGAAGGGGCTGAGGCCGTCCTCATGCCGGGACATCACAAGGCGAGAATCCGAGGAGTAGAGACGCATGGCCAAAGGTCAACGACGGCCGAAGTTGGCATGCGAACTGCGCTGAACGTGACAGGCGTGAGAAAGGAGGCGCTACATCGCGGCCAAGCGCTCGGTTCCGTGGGCAGCCTATCCGAAACCGATTGCTTGAATGTTCGGCTCGCAGCCGTCGACTCTCTTCAACACGGCTGCCGCGTGCGAGTACACATCGGCACCGGCGAATTCATCGGCAGGCTTTTCTTGTTCGATCATGCCCCGGATTTCGGACAGGTGCGCTTAGAGGAAGTTGCCGCCTGCGCGCGCGGGCAGAGGATCGTCATTCGTCGCTACTCTCCGCCAACGCTGCTCGCCGGCGGAGAGATCGTGACACCGAATGCAAAGCCGCGTCGCAAGAACGACGCTTCGGTCCGTGAACTTCTGTTGCAAAAGGACACTGAAGGCGACCCCATCCTCGACCTGTTGGCTCGGCATCCGTTGGGAGCAACGACCGACAGCCTCTGCGAAGCCCTCGGCAAGACGCCGCAGGCGCTCGGTGACGCATTTGAGCAGCATAAGCGATCCGGCGCTGCGTTGGGCTTTGCGGGCATCTGGCTCGCGCCCGAGCACTTCCCCGCCGTTGCGCAGCGGGTGCGAGAAGCCATGGAGTCACTTCACAAAGGGCAGCCGCAGTCCGCAACAGTCTCGAAGTCACAAGTCTTAGCGGAGTCGGGGTTGGGATGGCCCGCTAAGTCATTCGATCGTCTGCTTGCGAAACTGGTCGACGAGGGACTCGTCAACGCTCGCGGAAGCAGCCTCGCCCACCCCGACCATAAAATTTCCTTGAATGAAAAACAGGCAGCCTTGCTGCAGCGAGTAGTCTCCGCAATGATCGAGTCAGGAGCATCCGCACCCAGTTCAGAGGACCTGGCTCAATCGGTCGGCGCACCGGTGCAGGCAATCGATGAAATGATCCGACTCGGGATCGAAACGGGAGCGTTGATAAAAGTCGACGATGGCATTTTCTACCCTCCGGCAGTGTTAGATCAGATGAAAGAGACGGTGCGGGCTTTCGGCCGCCCGTTCACGGTCGCCCAATTCAGAGACGCAACGAAGTCTTCGCGGAAGTACGCGTTGCCGCTGTTGCAGTATTTTGACGAGACTAGGTTTACCAAGCGCGTCGATGACGAACGAATCGTAATTGGTTAGAACCTGCTAAATCGGTGCTTGAATAAGGTCCAGAAAGCCTCGACGCCATCGGTCCATCGGATTTTCTTTCCCGCCGCCTTTGACCGCGGTTCGTACGAAATCGGCAACTCCTTGATTCGCTTCCCCATGCGTATGGCTTTTGCCGTGACCTCGGGGCAGAATTCGAAACGCTCGCATTGAAGATGCATTTTTCGAAGGACCGATGTCCTAATTGCCTTATAGCAAGTCGCCTCGTCGGAGATCCTTCGCCCAAAGAGCAGCACTACGGTCCAGACCAATAGCCTGTTAACGATTCGGTTCGGGAGCGCCATTCTCGGGTTCATTCCCTGCGTGAAGCGCGAGCCGTAGACGACGTCCACGTCACCATCCAAGATTGGCTGGACAAGCTTGGGTATTTCGCTCGGATCGTATTCGAGGTCTGCATCCTGAATGATGCACACTTCACCTTGTGCAACGGCCAGAGCTGCGCGGATGGCTGCGCCCTTGCCTTGGTTGTGCGCCTGGGTAAGGTGAACAATCTCGGTATTGGATTTTCTTACTTCGTCGGCGGTCAGGTCTGTGGAAGCGTCGTCGACAACGATGATCTCCTTGTCGATTGGCAAGTCGGCGAGACGGTCAATGACTTCGCGAATTGTTCCTTGCTCGTTGTACGCAGGCAAAATAATGGAAACTCTCGGCGTCATTTCGGCGACTCCACAATGAGCGTAATTGGGCCGTCATTGACAAGATTGACCGCCATCTCCTCACCGTAAACGCCAGTTTGCACATCAATACCGGTTTTGCGCATCTGCTCCACAAAGTCGAGATACAGTTCTTTTCCATCATCAAACGGAGCCGCATTGTCGAAACTCGGCCGCCTACCTTTACGCGTATCGGCGGCGACAGTGAAATTACTTACGACAAGAAGCTTGCCACCGACATCGGAGCACGACAGATTCATCTTTTCATCAGCGTCTTCGAACACCCTTAGTCCAGAAATGCGACCGGCGATCCAAGCACAATCGGAAAAAGTGTCACGCTTTTGGGCCGCGACAAACACAACTAATCCGCGATCAATCGTGCCAACCGTTTCTCCAGCGACGATAACCGAAGCCGACAAAACGCGTTGTACAACCGCGATCACCTTTTGCCGGCACCCTTGCCGATAGGCCGTTGAACGCTGATGACGTCTTGGAGACTCGATAACTTCAACACGAGGGCATGGAGATGGCCCGAGTCGGTGACGTCGACACTCATTTCCAGAACTGCAGTTTCATCCTTCAGCGTTCGTACGTTGGCGGCGCTAACATTAACGCCGGCTTCCCCAAAAACATTACCAATATCTGCCAGGAGCCCCTGTCTATTTACGGTATGGATGCGCAACCTCGTTTGATAACTGTCTTTAATGGCGCGCTTCCAAGAAACGGGCTGGACGCGATCAGGCTCCGTCGCCTTTAGGTTTTGAAAATTTGGACAAAGCTTTCGATGTATTGTGATTCCCTTGCCGCGTGACACGTATCCCATAACTTCATCGCCTGGGAGTGGAAAACAACAGGTGGCTCGTCGAAATGCCACATTGTCGATTTCGGTGACGGTTTGTTTGTTTGTGTCAACTCCAACTCGAAGCGCCGTCGACTTCGTGCGCTGCGGCACGCCGATCAGCATGTTGACGACTCGCGTGACGCCGACTAGGCCCTCGCCGAGTTTTGCCAACAGCTCGACGTCTCCTCGAACTCCCAAAGACTTCGCGACTTCTTCGAGTTTTTCAGGCGTAAGCACTGTTTTCGGAGTGATACGCAACTCACGCAGCTCGCGCTCCAGGGCCTCTTTGCCCAATTTGGCATTGGCCTCTCTGGATTGTTGGCGAAGGTAAGCGCGGATTTTAGACCTTGCGTTCTGGGTCTTCGCAATGCGGAGCCAATCGGGTGTAGGATGGGCGTTCGGGCGTGTTACGACCTCGACGATATCCCCGTTTTGAAGTGTATGACCTAGCTTGACCAAGACGCCGTTCACCTTGGCTTGGAAGGCACGCAAGCCGACTTCTGAGTGAATCCGAAAAGCAAAATCGAGGGGCGTTGCTCCTGACGGCATGTCGATGACATCGCCCTTCGGCGTAAAAATGAATACCTGTTGCGAGAAGAGGTCCATGCTAAGCGATCGCATAAACTCTCTCGCCGTGCTCGCGTCGCGAGACCAGTCGAATAACTGTTGTCGCAATTTATTGAGAGCCGCCTGCTCGGCAGCATCGGCCCTCGCACTCGCGGATTTCGACTTGTACTGCCAGTGCGCCGCTATTCCGAATTCTGCCATTCGATGCATGTCGTAGGTTCGAATCTGCACTTCCATCGGCTCTCCGTGCGGGCCGACCACTTTTGTGTGCAGAGACTGGTAGCCGTTGGATTTTGGTTTTGCTATGTAGTCGTAAATCAAGCCAGGAATCGGCTTCCATAGATCATGGACAATGCCGAGAGTCTGGTAACACTGCGCCTCGGTCTGCACCACGATTCGAATCCCGAGCAAGTCGAAGATGTTGTCGAACTCAAAGCCGTGAACCGCCATTTTCTCGTAAATGCTGTAAAGGTGTTTGGGCCTCCCGTGGACTTCGACCTGCTTAATGCCGGCGGCCTCCAGCTTTTCCTTGAGCATCACGACCGCGCGCGCCAATTCCTGCTCGCGTTCCCGACGCGTTTTGGCGATCAGTTGGCTAATTTCTTCAAATTCCGTCGGGTGCAGATACTTGAATGACAAATCCTCAAGCTGCCACTTAACTTGCCAGATACCCAGCCTTCCGGCAAGTGGAGCGAACACGTCTAGCGTCTGCTGTGCAATGCGCTTCCTTTTATCGTCGGGCAGGGGATCGAGGGTTTGCATATTGTGGAGCCGGTCGGCAAGCTTGATCACCATCACTCGGAAATCGTCTGCCATTGCGAGCAGCATTTTGCGCATCGATTCGGCAGACGACGAGCGCTCGATCGTCCGGCGGTGTTGGTGGGCCGTAACGACATGAATGTCCATTTTTGTCACGCCTTCTACAAGAGCAAGCACCGTTTCGCCGAACTCGTTTTTG
>JAICGT010000145.1 GCA_025922995.1 Fimbriimonadales bacterium | reverse complement strand
TGGTAGCGGAGGTCGGACTCGAACCGACGACCCTGCGGGTATGAACCGCATGCTCTAACCAACTGAGCTACTCCGCCGAGTGAGCGGCGATTTTACCTCAGGGCACGCAGCAGAGCCTGCACGTCATCGGGCGTGTCGAGGTCCCTGAACTGTAGGGGATTCGGCGATTCGATAAGAGTTCTCGTTTCGATTTCGGCAAGGCAGTCACGCAGTGTAAACCCCTCTCGCAGCCGTGCTTTCAAGTTCGGAAACTGGCGCTTGTGAATAAAAACCGGGTGCTTGGGCCTCCCTTCACTGCTCGGCTGGACGACATCCCCGCCGAGGGCTGCGACACATGCTGAGATCGTCGTCGCGGACAAGAGCGGCAGGTCGGCTGGGCAGACCCCCAGCCACGACGCATCGCAGTTCTCTATCGCCGTAACGATCGAGCCGGCCATTCCGAGGTCGGGTCGAGGGTTGACTACGTATGCGGCGCCGGCCGCTAATGTTGCTTCGGCGAGCTCATGGTCGTCTTTTCTGCCGACAACGCGGACGCGTGCCAGGCCGCCGTTACGAAAAGAAGCGACCATGCGCTCCAGAATCGTGGTGCCATCGAAGTCGAGCAGAGGCTTGGACGTTCCCATTCGAGAGCCTTCACCGGCCGCCAACAGGAAGGCGTCAGCCGGGCTATTCGACCAGATTTCGGATGTAACGTATTTGCCCTGCATGGTAGAGGTCGTGTTCGATAAGCATCAGGAAGAAGTCGTAAGCCGGCATCCGCTTGCCACCCCAAGAGGTCACTATCTTTGTGAGGTCATCAGCAGAACAGATGGCGTTAGTCTGCGCGGCTTGACTCCGTTTTAGTTGCTCGACCAAGCTTCCGTCCTTATCAATCGGGACGTTTTCCCAATTCATCATCCCATCGCCGTAAGCATGGTCGAGTTGAACCAACTTGTCTCCCGCGACATGATAAACGATATCGCGAATACTTCCGTTCATCCACGGAAAACCGTTGTGCTTATCCGGCACATGATTAAATGCGACGTCCGATATACCATCGAGTGCAGCCATCAAACTGTGCCAAGGGCTTTTCGAAAAGGCTCGCTCGGCAAGGTCGAGCAGGATCTCCTTGGTCATTGCAGCTTGAACACGTCGATAATTCGCAGTGCTTCGTCCCTAGATGCCCAACCGAGAACTTCGACAGACTTCTCCTCTAGCGCTTTGTACACCTCAAAAAAATGGACGATTTCCCGACGCATATGTTCGGACATGTCTTCCAGGGTTTCGACCTCTTCGAATCGCGGGTCCTTTGTCGCGACGCAGATCACCTTATCGTCCTGGCCCTTGTCGTCGCTCATTTTCAACAGGCCAATGGGCCTCCCCTCGACTACGCAGCCGGGGAAAGTCGGATGGGTCATAAGCACCAGCGTGTCGATCGCGTCCCCGTCCGAGTAGAGCGTTTGGGGGATATAGCCGTAGTCACAGGGGTAGAAGAGCGGAGAAAAGAGCACTCGATCAAGGCGAATTATGCCGGTTTTCGGGTCTATCTCATACTTATTGGTGCTTCCCTTTGGGATTTCGATGATCGTGTTGACGCGAGTCGGCGCGTCCGGGCCAAGCGGCACTTCCGTAAGGTTCATTGCTGTTAAGGCTACCCGTAGGCAGTGCCCTTGTAACCCAATGGCCCGGTCGCCGGTAGTCTTGCAAGAACATGAAATCGCTCTTGCGTGGATTTGCCTACATGAGCAGACGTCCGAAGCTATGGGTCTATGCCTGGGGACCGCTGATCGTGACAGGACTTTTGTACGTCGGCCTGTTGGTTGTCGCTCAGATTTCGCTTATCCCGCTAGTGGACAAGCTGACTCCTTCCCACGTTTCGATGCCCATCATTGGTGGAATCGCGGTGTTCTTGCTATGGCTGGTGGCCGCAAACTTCTTCATCATTGCCATCACGAGTTTGTTTAGCGGCCTTCTGTGGGGACGGCTCTCAGTGACTGCCGAGAAGGACATCTTCGGAGACGCGCCCGATGCGCGATTGGGATGCCTGCCGCAGGTCAAAGACACCTTGCTGAGGCTTGTTCAAGCGTTTGTCTTCGTTGTTGCGGTCATCGCGTTTGCCTGGCTCGGCCCGATCGCAGGCGCCGCAGCTTCGGGAATTCTCGGCGTCATAGAGTTTTCGGCTCCGGCTTATGCGCGCAGGGGATTCCTTTACCCTGCTCAGTTACGCGTATGGAAGCTGCCTGGCGCATTCGGTTTCGGAATCGGCGCAGGGCTGCTCAGCTTATTGCCCTTTGTTTTTGTTTTGACCATGCCGGCGCTCGTGGTCGGCGCAACAATCTTGTGCCGCGAGGGCGAGGCGAATCAAACCTTGCCGTAGTGGCAATGCTTGAATTTTTTGCCGCTGCCGCAAGGGCACGGATCGTTGCGTTTAGCCTTTGACCAGTCGATGGTTGCGTCACTCGGCAAGGGGGTTGCGCCGTTTGTCGGTGCCGGAGGCTCCTCCATTTCTTTTGCCTGTTCGTCGGTCACGCGCTGAATCATCGGTGGCGGCTGCTGTTGCTGCTGGACTTGGACGTGATAAATGTATTCGGCGACCTGGTCGCGAATTCCTACCAGGGTCTCTTCAAAGACTCCGTGCGATTCCTTTCGGAATGCGATGAGCGGATCGATTTGACCATAACCTCTTAATCCGATTCCCTCGCGCAATCCTTCTATGTTCTGCAGGTGCTGCGTCCAGAGCGATGTGATCGCACGAAGCAGAACGAATTTCTCCACCTGCTTCATGGTCTCTTCGCCGATCATTTCAACTCGGTCGTCATAAGCCTTAGCAGACCACGACTGCACGAGTTCGAGAATGGCGTCTTCGTCCTTCGCATTTGCCAGTTCGTCTTCGCTGCCGTAGTCCATGGCGGGGAAGATGACCTGCAATTCCCTAAAAATTCCTGCGTAGTCCCAATCGCGACGATCCAGGCCATCTGGCGCGTACCGATAGACTATGTCCTCGATGGTCTCGGAGACCATTTTTCGAATTTCGGGCCTCGGATCCTTATCCAAGAGGAATTCGCGGCGCATTCCGTAAATGTGCTCACGCTGCGCATTAAGGACGTCGTCGTATTCGAGCACGTTCTTTCTGTACTCAAACATGTGCATTTCGATTCGCTTCTGAGTTTTTTCGATCATCGAGCTCAGGAACTTCGCGTCGACGACTTCGAACTCCGGCCACGCTCGAAGGATCGGGTTCTCCATCATCTTTGGGTTGAAGATTTTCCAAAGTTGGTCCTCTAGAGAAACGAAATAGCGGCTCTCGCCCGGGTCCCCCTGTCGGCCGGCGCGGCCACGAAGCTGATTGTCGATTCGGCGGCTTTCATGACGCTCTGTTCCGAGGATAAATACACCGCCGAGGGCGCGGACCTCATCTGCCAGCGCCGCGCGCTCCTGGTCGTCAAGCGGCAAAGGCGGCGCGGCCCTCTCCTTACCACCGCGGCGGAAGCTGGTAAAGGTTTGGGACGCGAAGCTCTCGTCGTCTTTCACTTCCAGTGCCCGTAAAATCTCGTCGTTTTGCACACGACCACCGAGCAAGATGTCGACGCCGCGCCCTGCCATATTCGTAGCAATCGTAATCGATCCTTTGCGGCCGGCTTCGGCGATGATCAGCGCCTCTCGCTCGTGGAACTTTGCGTTCAACACTTTGTGCGGAATGCCATGTCGCAATGCTTCGTCGACGTTCGAAAGGTTTTCGATGCCTAATTCAAACTGCTCCAAAAGCCAATGCTGCATGTCGTTGCTGAGCGGGTCATAAACGAGTCCCAGTTCCTTTGCAACGCCTTGCAGCGTCTTCTGCTTGATTTCGGTAAGCGGCGTTGAAATCGATTCGTAAGCTTCGCTCCTGCTTTTCTTATCGCCGCCCTTGGATTCGATATAGTGCTTGATGCGTTCGATCAGCGCAAGGTTTTGCAGTTTTTCCGAGGTGAGGAGAGCCGAGACGCGCTCGGACATTTCAATCGACCGCGTACCGACGAGTACCGGCTGCTGCTTCGAATAAAGCCGCAACAGTTCCCACGCTATGCCGCGAAACTTTGCCTCCTCTGTCTTGAAAATAACGTCACGCCTGTCCTCGCGGATCATCGGCCGATGGGTGGGCACAGCGACAACTTCAAGACCGTAAATCTTACGGAACTCATCCACTTCGGTTTTCGCGGTGCCGGTCATGCCCGCCAACTTGTCGTACATTCGGAACAAGTTTTGGAACGTAATAACCGCGACGGTCTGGCTTTCGCGCTGAACGGCAACGCCTTCTTTCGCCTCGAGCGCCTGGTGCAAGCCCTCAGAAAGACGCCTGCCGAACATGAGGCGGCCCGTAGTCTCGTCGACCAAAATAATCTGGCCGTCCTTGACGACGTAATCGACATCGGGCTCGAATAATCCGTGCGCTTTTACAGCGGCATTAATATAATGCATCCATTCGGGTTCACCGGCTAGATTTGGAATGCCGAGTAATTCTTCTACCTTGTCGTA
>JAICGT010000144.1 GCA_025922995.1 Fimbriimonadales bacterium | reverse complement strand
TTCTACGACCTCATCGACGACAGTCGGAAATACGCATGACGGTTGTTGTTACCGGAGCCAGCAGCGGCATCGGAAAGGCAGTCGCGCTCGCGTTGCATTCCCGGAACGCCGAGCTTGTGTTGTCAGGACGAAACCGAGAGCGACTTGCAGAAGTAGCGCGTTCCTGCGGCGGAGCGAGGAGCATTGCCGGAGACATCTCCGACCCCAAGATCTCTGACGAGTTGTTTGCAGATTTACCCCAAGGACCCATCGCAGCCGTTTTTGCCGCCGGCTCAGCCGATTTCGGTCCTACAACCGATTTTTCGGACGAGCTGTGGCAAAGCGCGATTTCATCGAATCTTACCGGACTGTTCAACTGCTGCCGAGCCGCCATTAACGCGATGCTGCCGCGCGGCGGCGACAAGATAGTAAACGTCCTTAGCATCGCAGCCACACATCCTTTCCCGCAATCGGCCGCATACGTTGCTTCGAAAGCCGGAGCGCTCGGGCTGACCCGATCACTGCAAAGCGAATTTCGATCACAGGGCATCGCACTAACTGCGTTCATTCCCGGAAGCACGGCGACCGAGCTGTGGCATCGCCAAGCCTGGTCGCCTGACGAAAACGAGATGATGCTTCCCGAAGACGTCGCCACGGCCATCGTCGATATCCTCCTCACCGACGGCACCGGGCTCTATGACGAAGTCGTCTTCATGCCGCGGAAAGGCATCCTCTAGCCAAGCAAGTAAACTCCTACCAATGCGCAAGGTCGGAATCATCGGCACGGGGGGCATGGGACGCACACACGCCCGGCACTACAAAAACATCGGTAACCTCGAGTTGCTTGCATACGACGTCGACCCGGAGCGCTTGTCCGGCTTCTGTACCGACACCGGCGCAGCCCCGGCTGCGTCGTCCGACGACCTCATGGAGCGAGCTGACATCGTGGACATCTGCCTTCCGACCCACTTGCACGCCGATCTCGCCGTGCAGAGCCTGGGTTTGGGCAAAGCAACTCTTTGCGAAAAACCCATGGCGCGAACCGTCGCAGACTGCGGCCGTATCGCCGAGGCGGCAGCAAAGAGCTCGGCGCCGTTTATGCCCGCCCAAGTTGTGCGCTGGTTCCCGGAATTCCGTCGCGCCCACGACATGGTCGTGGACGGCGCCGTGGGAGATGCTTCGGCCATCCGAACTCGACGGTGTGGAAAGCACCCGCAAGGCGCCGGAGGTTGGTTCACCAACTACGAGCTTTCGGGCGGCGTGCTCATGGACCTCGCAGTGCATGACTTCGACTGGATTCGATGGACGTTCGGCGAAGCCAAAGCTGTGTACGCAAACGGAGTCGACCACCAGTGGCCCGCGGGGCTCGACTACGCGCTTGTAACAATCACTCTGGAGTCGGGCGCACTCGCACACACCGAAGCGAGCTGGGCAGACCCAGGTGGCTTTCGCGCCGCCTTCGAGATCGCCGGCAGCGGCGGTTTCATCGAGCATGACAACCGCTGGTCGCCACCACTCAGAACCGTAAACGACAAAGGGACATTCAACGAGTCACCGATGGCTCCGGCCGATGACCCCTATTTCCGACAGCTTTCGGAATTCATTACAGCCGTCGAATCCGGCAGCGAGCCGCCCGTTACCGCAATCGACGGCCTTCGCGCAGTTGCAATCGCTGAGGCAGCTATCGAGAGCGCCAAATCGGGCCGAGCGATCGCCCCTGCAACGGGGTAAAAGACTATTTGTACCGGTAGGTGATTCGGCCGCGCGTCAAGTCGTAAGGGCTGAGTTCGACTTTGACCCTGTCCCCAGGCAGGATCTTGATGTAGTACATCCGCATCTTGCCGCTGATATGGGCGAGAACCTCATTGCCGGTATCGAGTTCCACCCTAAACTTCAAACTTGGTAGCTTTTCTACTACCTTGCCTTCGATCTCGATTCCCTCTTCCTTGGGAGTCGTTCTGATTTTTCTTGGTTTTATTGCCATTTAAACCACTATTGGGTTGTAGGGACGCTCAGATCACCGGCGTAAGTATATCTGGGGCGCCCTCGGTCACAAGCACCATGTGTTCAAAATGCGCCGACCGCTTCCCGTCCTGGGTCACGATCGTCCAGTGGTCGTCGAGGCAATGCACGTGGTACTTGCCTTCGTTGATCATCGGCTCGATGCAAAGCGTCATCCCCGCCTTGAGCTTGGGCCCGCTGCCGCGTCTGCCAAAGTTCGGGACGCTCGGTTCCTCGTGAAGGTTCCGTCCGATTCCATGGCCGACAAGGTCGCGAACTACCGAGAACCCGTTCCGTTCTACGTAAGACTGTACCGCGTAAGCGATATCGCCGACGGTGTTTCCTGCTTTTGCCTGGGCGACTCCCTGATTCAAACTCTCGCGCGTAACGTTCAAAAGTCTCGTCGCTGTCTCGTCAGGCTCGCCCACAACATACGTCCAAGCGGCGTCGCCGTGGAATCCTTCGAAGAACGCGCCGACGTCCAGCGTCACCACGTCGCCTTCGACCAACAGCCTCGGTCCCGGGATGCCGTGAACGACCTCGTCGTTTACTGAAATACAGGCTGCTGCAGGGAATCCCCGATAGCCCTTGAATGAAGGTCTTGCCTTCTCTGCTGCAAGCGCGTCCTCGCAAATCGCATCCAGTTCGGCAGTCGACATATCCGGCGCCAGAGCGTCCGCCATTGCCTTGATCGCGACCCGAACCTTGCGGCCGCACTCGCGCATGATCGCAACGTCTTGCGCCGACTTCAAGGGAATCAACCCGATAGCGCCGCCTCGATCGAAGCGGCAACCGCGTCTCGCGAGCGGTCACCGTCGATAATCTTTAGGATGCCTTTGCCGCGGTAATAGTCGACGAGCGGCTCCGTGCTCTTGCGGTAGACGGCGAGCCGATGCCTGATGGCGTCGGGAGTGTCGTCGGAGCGGATGGCAAGAGGCTCGCCGCAATTTCCGCACGAGTCTCCCTCGTTCAGCCCGGAGTCGGCGCCGTAAACCATTCCACACGATCCGCAGGTCAAACGGCCGCCGAGCCGATCTACGATAACTTGGTCGGGCACTTCGATAGCCACCGCCGCGTCGAGAGCCAAGCCCTTGTCACGCAGCAGCATGTCGAGCGCCTCCGCTTGTGCCAGCGTTCGCGGAAAACCGTCGAGCAAAAAACCGCCGACCGCGTCCTGACACGTGAGTCGCTCTTCGACGACGCCGATAATGACGTGGTCCGGCACGAGGTCGCCTCGCTCCACGAACTTCTTCGCTTCACAGCCAATCGGCGTTTGGCTTTCCATCGCTGAACGCAGCATGTCACCGGTCGAAATCGTCGGGATCCCATACTTGAGCGAAATCGCTCGCGCCTGAGTTCCTTTGCCCACCCCGGGGGCGCCCATGATCAGAATGCGCACCGTGTTATTTACCGTAGCCGCGCATGATCAAGTTCGCCTCGATCTGTCGCATCAGGTCGAGTACGACCGACACGATGATAAGCAGCGAAGTTCCGCCGACGATCTGGAAGCCCTCGAGGCGCGTGATCAGCGGCACCCAGTAAGGCACAAGCGCGACGAACGTAAGAAACGCCGCGCCGACAAAAGTAATCCGCGAAATAACCCCGTCGAGGAACTGCTCCGTTTGCTTGCCCTGCCGCACGCCGGGCACATACGCGCCGGTCTGCTTAAGACGAACCGCGATGTCTTCGACGTTGTATTGGATCGATGTCCACAAGTAAGTGAAGAAGAAAATCATCGTGGCGTACACGAGCGAACCGACCGCCCACTGGTACCCCGCAGCGTTAGGCGTAGGATTAAACCAAGCTGCAATCTGTTGCAACGTATCATGCCAAAGCGATCCGGCAGGCGCAAACATCGCAAACTGCGCCGGAATGTAAACCAAAGACACGGCGAAAATGATCGGGATAACGCCCGCCGCGTTAACGGGAATCGGCAGGAAAGACGACCCGCCGCCGACAGCCTTCGTACCTACAGACCTCCGCATGTGCTGAATGTTTATCCGCCGCTGAGCCTGGGTGAAGTAGACGGTGACCATCGTAACACCAATAAAGATCAGAAGCAACAAGCCGGCTCGCCACAGTTTCGACGGATCGTTTTGCACTTCGATCGAAACCCGTTCGACGAGTCCGGGAAACGACACGACGATTCCCGCGAAGATCATGAGGCTAACCCCTTGACCGATGCCCTTCTCCTGAATCTGCTCACCGAGCCACAGCACGAGCATCGCCCCGGCCGTCCAGATCAGGATGATCGCGCCGTAGTCGAAAATGCCAAGCTCTGGGAATGCGCCGCGGAACAGCTGAATGAGTCCCCACGACTGAAACACGCAAAGCACGAGCGTTAGGGCGCGTGTCCGCTGCGCTTCTTTCTGCCGCGCGAATTGGCCGCCTTCCTGCTTCTCGGCTTTGAGACTCGGTATCGCCACCGACATCAATTGCATGATGATCGACGACGTGATATACGGGTTCAGGCCGAGCGCAATGATGCTGTCCTTCATTATTGCGCCACCGCCG
>JAICGT010000143.1 GCA_025922995.1 Fimbriimonadales bacterium | reverse complement strand
GGTCGACGGACACGTAAAGTGGATTAAGCCCACACAGTTGAGGCTGCCTCTACAAGGCTACGGTTGCCAGCAGGGCACAAAAATGCAATTGCGATGGAAGGGCCCGGAAACTGCTCCGTACTTCTCTGTCGAGCATAAGGCTAAACGGAACAGGGACAAAGATTAAAAAAGCTTTCACTTTGATCGAGTTGCTCGTATCCATCGCGATACTCTCGATTCTCGTCGCCATCACTTTCTCGATTGTCGGCGGCGTCAGAGCCAAGGCCGCCCAAAGTGCGTGCGCTTCCCATCTCGGACAAATCGCAAAAGCGTCGATGCTTTACGCCGAAGCGAACGACAGGATGATCGCAAGGTGGGACGGAGACATCGGCTGGATCGACAAGCTCTTGCCGCCCCGAGAAGGAGCCTTGATCTGCCCAGTCGCCGGTCCCATAAACGAGCCGCCCGTGCCGCACCCCATATCCGATCACGGCGGCTATGCGCAGAACGAATGCATCCCGTCAATCGCAAATATCCAAGAGCCGAGCTTGATGGTTATGTACACCGAGGCTGCACGATTCAAATCGCCGGAACCCAACGTCGTGGGCTTTTTCCAGCCCTTGCACATCGCCGGCCCCGACGTTTATTGCATGCCCGGGCATCCCAGGTGGTCAGCCCATTACGGATACACGCCCATTGGGGACTACGGTGCTGTGAGGCATGCGGGTGGCAGCCTCTATGCAATGGTCGATGGCCATGTCGATTGGCTCAAGCCGACTTCTTTACGCTTGCCTGAGCGTGGCTATGGCTGTATCGAATTCGCGACCCCGCCTAACGATCGGTGGAAATGGAAAGGCCCCGAAAACGGCCCGTACTTCTCCGACGAGCCCTAGCGCCGCGCAACATTAGAATCCATCTCTGCTGAGGACATTCCTGACGGCGAAGCTGTCCTGGAACCGGAATCGCCGGGACGGCGAAGACACCATGGCTTCAAGAGAAGAGAGCCCCATTCTCGTTGCCGGAATGGGGCTCGACTGTCTTTCGATTTGTTATGCCAATCTAAGCAGACCGGCGGCGCAAAGCGAGCAGCGCAACGCCGACGGCGATCGCAATCACACCGGCGGGTTCCGGAACGACATTCGCCTGGAGGTCATCCATTACCGGCGCGATATTAGTGCCGAAGTCGATCGACTTGATGCCCACAGTCGATTCCCAGCCGAACCAAACCAACACGCCGCTGTTTGTCGAGACACCCTGGACCGACCCGATTTGCACACCGCCACCGTCTCTGAACGTAAGGTTCAGGACGTTGCCGAGGTTTGAATCCGAGGCGAACCATCCGCCGAACTGAAACATCTCGACACCGAAAGTCAGGGTCACGTTCACCGAGCTGTTGTTGTTATAGAGGCCCAAGCCCTTGGCGCCGGAATTCACTTGTGCCTGGCCGTTTGTTCCGAGCCCCCAAGTTGCCCCCGCTCCCGGCTCATAGACCCAAAGTTGGCCCGAACTGACGGGATTGCTCGAAAAAGTCGCATTCCCGCCCATGACGCCCAAGGTGTCGAGGTTTCCCGAGTTAAAGTTGGCGAACGACTCGAAGTCCTCGCTTAAGGGGCCGGCAAATGTGCCTATCGGGCTGATCTGAGCAAAGGAAAGCGGTGCCGCGCAAACGGCGATACAAAACAGAACTGTTCTTTTCATCGTGTTATCTTGATCTCCAAAAGGTTCTCTCGCCCGGCAGGCGCGAAGCGTGCCAGCGCGAATTGTCCAAATCGTCATTGCCCAAAGGGCTCACGTTTGTGACGGCAATCTTGCGAGTTTTCGAGTGTTCGCCAGGGTCTCGGCTGCCGCCACGCAAAGTGTGACCAAGCTCCCGCGCGGACAACAAATCCGGGACCGGAATCGCCGGGACGGCGAAGATACCGTGGCCGCTTGATGAGAAGAGGTTTTTAAACTTTATTTACAGAATCTCGGACCATTTTGGTTTACCTTTGGCCGAGTTGCTGCCTATATCTCCTGGAAATAAAAAACAGGAGGACACCTTGCAACAAACTGCAGAAGACCTGCGCGTGGCAGCCGCCATGCTCGGGCCGGGATTCAGAGGATCGAAAGCCGACCTCGACCCCGTAGCCCGCGCGAAGCGCGCACAAGAAATCATCGACGACTGGCAAGACGGCACGCCGCCGAAATACATCGCCGATATCGCCGAAGGAAACAACCCGACCTGGATCGACAGGAAGGCAAAGCTCTTCGAAGTCGGAGAATATTCCGATAAGGGGCTAAACGTCCAGCCGAGCGACTTGCATCGTTTGGCCGCTTCACTCGATGCGCCGATTCCGGTGTGGATCGAGCACGTGGAAAGCCCGTTAGAAATGGGATATCTGACCGACATTCAAGCTGCCGGATCGGAGCTTTTCGGCATTCTTTCGTTGACTCCCGAAGCCGACCGCGTGCTGGAGACTTCCGGCGCGAAGTCGCTGAGCCTGTCGGTCTCGAAACACCTCGACAGGATTTTCGAAGTGAGCATCGTCGGCAAGCCGCGCATCGAAAGCGCGCGGCTTTTCTGTGAAGATTTCACGGATACGCAAAAAGACGAATGGAAAGCCGAGGCTCTGCAATTGCGACAAACCATGCAAACGCAGCGCATCGAAAAGTACATCGACGAGTTGCTTCGAGCCGGAAAGCTTCCGCCCGTTCAGCGTGAGCCGGCAATCGCGCTCATGGAAAAAGCGTGCGAAAACGGGATGGAAGAGCAAACAACCGCCTTCCTCGCAGCTTCGCCCGCCACGATCGCTTTTGGCGAGATCGTAAAAGAGCCGCTCAAAAGCACAGACCTACCTCTGGAAGAAGCCGAATTCTATTCGCGCCACTTCCCTAATCTCGAACTCGCGGAAATCGCGAAAAGGAGGAGCCGATAATGGCCGCACACTCATCGCCTTTCGAGGCCGGATTCAAACCCGGCCACATTGTTTTGTACAAGATCGCCGCGTCTACGACGATTTACAAAGGAGCGCTTGTGGCGCTCGATACCGATGGTTACTTGACGCCGATGACCCATGCCACCGCTTCGCTGAAGGTGATGGGTGTTGCCGAAGAGACCGTGACGAACGACGGCGCAGACGGCGACGCCAGTGTCCGGGTTGCAAAGGAAGGCAGCTACGTGATCGCGGGCTCCGGCACTCAGGCCGACATCGGCAAAGAAGTGTACGCGCTCGACGACGCGACCATTCAACTCACGACCGCCGGCCTCACGAACGCTTACAAGGTCGGCACTGTTCTCGGCATCGAAACTACTTCGAACGGCGCTGCAGGAATGCGCATTCGAATCGAAAACTACACCGTTTAGGAGGTTATTAAATGGCAATTACAAAAAGCGATATTCCCTCGCTGCTTCTTCCCGGATTGAAGACGGAATTCGATTTGGCTTATCGCAAGCGAATCGACTCCGGCGTTGCGCAATTGATTGCAACAACGATCACTACGACCAACCCCTCGCAAAAGTATGCCTGGCTCGGCGCGACACCTGGAATGCAGGAATTTGTCGACGAACGCAAGCCGCAAGGCATGCAGGAGTTCAATTACACGATCGAGGACAAGGTGTTCGAAGCGAGCATCGCCGTCGACCGCAAGGCGATCGAAGACGACCAGTACGATCTAATCCGTCTTCGCATTCGTGACTTGGCGGAGCGTGTAGCCGACCATCAGCATCGCATCGTTGTGGAATCGCTGGCGAATGGATTTACCGACGAAGGCTACGACGGCGTTTCGTTCTTCAATACCGCGCACCCGGTCGGTGACGGAAGCACGTACGGCAATCATGGCACGAGCGCTCTCGATGCCACTTCTCTCGCGAGCGCGATCAATCAGATGATGTTGGTTCCGAACGACAAACAGGATCCGATGGGAATCATTCCGGACACACTTGTTGTCGGGCCGAAAAACCAGTGGAACGCAACCGAGCTTGTCGAGAGCCCCGTGGCGGTTTACAAAGGCAACGCCGGCGATACCGCGCCGAGCAACTCGTACAAAAACGTGTTCGAAGGCAAATTTCGAGTCGTCGTTTCGCCCTACTTGCGCGATGCCGCCGACGACTATTGGTTTTTGCTCGATACGACTCGTGCCGTGCGCGGAATTATTTTACAGCAGCGAAGCGACGTTCCGGTCGAATTCTCCGCATTGGATTCCGCGAACCCCAGCGACACGACCTGGTGGCAGGACCGCTATTTCTACGGCGTTCGCGCGCGTTACAACGTCGGCTACGGATTGTGGCAGACGGCGTTCGGGGCGGTGCTGTAATGGAATGGCTCTTTCTCGGACTGGGCGGAGTCGTGGGCGCGGTTACGGCCGCGGTCCTCGCGGCGCTGCGCGTGCGCTCCGCTTTCGGTAATTTCGAAATTGTGTTTCGCGCGTATTTTGCGCGAAACCCCGACCCCGCTGCCCGCGACGTCTTGGAGGCATTCGAAGCCTTCCATGCCGAACTTTCGGGCTTCTCTGCGGCGTGGGAACGCGTTAAAAGGGCGTTT
>JAICGT010000142.1 GCA_025922995.1 Fimbriimonadales bacterium | reverse complement strand
TGTACTACGATTACGATCAAGTTCTGTCTCCGTGGGGCGCTACGGAAGCACCCTGCCGATAGGATACTTCGTTAGCGGTGGCTGCGTTTCCTGCCTCGGGGGAGAATATCCGGGCCGCAGGACGGATGCAAATGCAACGTTTCGTCCGTCTTGGAGATAAAATGACGTAGGCGTCGAGTTCTTCGATGCCGAACCAATACCTCAGGAGGTACTAGTAACTAATGAAGAAGTTCACACTTCTCGCGGCCCTTGCGGCCATCCTCGTCGGAATCGTCGGCTGCACGCCGGCTGAAGAGAACAACATGAACACCACGGCACCGGAGACCACAACTCCCACCGAGTAGTTCGCGACCGACTCGCAGAGTCGAGCCGGCAGCATGTCGCTGCCGGCTCTCTTGTTAAGGCTGCAACGAAGAGCGTCGGTTCGCGGTATCGTCTGAAAGCACGCACGAGGTGCAATACTTTTTAACTTCCTATGCATGTTGCCGACCTGAGAGGACTGACCGTTGCCTACGGGAACAAGGTGGCGGTTCAAGACTTCACCTGCTCCATCCCCGAAGGCTGTATCGGCCTGCTCGGGCCGAACGGGGCGGGCAAATCCACGCTGATTCGGGCGCTTCTCGGCTTCGTCGATCCTGCGGGGGGCGGTGGGACGGTGCTGGGGCACAACATCGCGACGCACCCGCTGGAGATTCGAATGAACGTCGGGCTGATGCCCGAAATGGACTGCCACATTCCGGGGATGACCGCTGTGGAGTTCACAGCTTACGCCGGCGAGCTTTCGGGCATGCCTCGAGAGCAGGCCATGCGGCGGGCGCATGAGGTACTGGAGTACTGCGGGCTGGGCGAAGCTCGGTATCGCAACATCGAAACGTATTCGACGGGGATGAAACAGAAGGCGAAGCTCGCCCAAGCCGTTGTGCACGGGCCGAAACTACTGTTTTTGGACGAACCGACCAACGGACTCGACCCGGCGGGACGCGACGAAATGCTGGCGATGATCAAGGATATTTCGCACGGCAAAGGTGTGAACGTCGTTCTGTCGTCGCATCTCTTGCCGGATATCGAAAAGACGTGCGACGAAGTGATCGTTATGCACAACGGAAAGCTTCGCGCACAGGAGTCGGTGAAGACGATCCGCGTTGTCGGCACGTCGCTTTATGATTTGGAATTGAAGCTGCCGAACGATGGCTTCAGCGACGCGATTACGCGCAAGTCCGCAAAGGTCATCCACAATTTTTCGACGCGATATCGCGTGGAGTTCCCCGCCGACTTTCCGACGCCGACGCGCGCGGTTTTCGAGGCGGCCAAAGAGGTGGGTGCGCAGGTCCGCGTTTTGGCCCATGCGCAAAGATCGCTCGAAGAGGCATTTTTGGAGGCCGTACAATGAGCCAACAGGCACCTATCGCCGATCTGAGCTACCGCAATTACGACGGGCCGAAGACGCTGAAGACCGCTCGCTGGTGGGTCATTACTCTAAGTGGCCTACGCGTCAGTTTCAAAAAGAAGGGTTTGTGGATAATGTTCGGCGTTTCGTCGCTGAGCTACTTGTTCATGCTCTTCATGATGTTTACGCAGTCGTTTACGCAGGGCATGGGAGACGATATGCTCGGCGGGTTTCGCGAGCAGCTTGTGGGCACGTACAGCAACGCCTTTTGGCCGCTTATGATCGCGCTTCTCGTCGGATCGGGCAGCATTGCCGCTGACAACCGCGCGAATGCGCTGCAAGTTTACTTGGCGAAGCCGCTGTCGAAAAGGGATTACCTCATCGGCAAGTGGCTGTATATCTTCATGATTATCTTCGCCGTATACTTTCTGCCGCTTTTAGTGGTGGTCCTTTATCGTGCCTTCGACGCCGGCTTTGTCGATTTTATTCGCTCGGACGGGCGTGTGTTTGCCGTGCTGCCCCTTCTTGCCGGGCTGCCGGCGGCGCTGCACGCCTCGGTTCTCGTTGGAATTAGCGCATGGAATAAAACGCCGTGGATCGTCGGCGTGATCTACGCAGGCGTTTATTTCTTTTCATCGATTTTCGCGTTGGTTTTATCGTCGGCGATCGACAGCACTTCGGCTGTCACCGATTCTACGTTGCAGCATTTGAGCATTGAAGGCGTCATCTCGGGCGTCGCCCAGAATCTCCTTGGCGCTGCGCCCGGGGGCATCGCGCGTGCGTTGTCGCAATCGACTGTGCCTGCCGCCACGCCGCTCCTCCTGATTGCGGCGGTTCTCATTATCGGAGGAATTCTGGCCGCGAGAGCGCGCATAAGAGCTGTGGAGGTTGTACAGGGATGATTTTCTTAGAGCGAGCATCGCGATGGTATGGCCAAGTGATCGGATTAAACGACGTGTCGTGCAGCTTCGGCCCGGGAATAACGGCCCTGCTGGGGCAGAACGGCGCGGGCAAAAGTACGATGCTCAAGCTGATCACCGGCCAACTGCGCCCTACAACCGGCAGTCTGACCGTTTTTGGCGATGCGCCGTTTTCCAACCCGAATGTGTATAAACGAATCGGGTACTGCCCGGAGACCGACAGTTTTTACGAAGACATGACGGGGCGGCAATTCGTGAATTTAATGGCACGCATGGCAGGTGTGCCGAACGACGCTGTCGACGGTGTCGTAACGAGAACTCTCGATACCGTCGGGATGCTCGATCGTTGCGATAAAAAGATCGCAGGCTTTTCGAAGGGAATGCGGCAACGTATTAAATTTGCCCAGGCGCTTGCACATGACCCCGACATTCTCATTTTGGACGAGCCACTGAACGGCCTCGACCCCGTCGGCCGCCGTGACCTGCAAAATCTTTTGAAACAACTTGCCGACGCCGGCAAGACCATCGTCATCAGCAGCCACATCCTGCACGAGGTCGAGCAAATGACAAGGCATATCGTGCTGCTGCACAAGGGCCGACTTTTGGCGCTCGGCGATGTGGGCGAGATTCGCAGCCTGATCGACAAACACCCACACCGCGTGCGTGTTGAAATGGAGGGCGCGCGGCCGTTTGCCCGAAAACTAATGGCGATGCCGAACGTTTTGTCTGTTACGTTCGATCGGCATAATCCGAACCTTGTCGAGATCGAGACCGCCGAGCCCGACGTTTTTTACACCGAGGTCTCGGATCTTGTTTTGTCCGAAGGCATCGAGTTTTCGGCATTCACGTCGCCTGACACTAAGTTGGAATCCGTATTCGGATACTTGGTGAAGGGAGGTGCTTCTTAGAATTACTGTCGTGGTCCGTTTGGGACCTCATGCGTCCGCGAAAAGTCATTACAATGGTCGTGTGCGGATTGATGGGGCCGTTCTTCGGAGCGCTGGCAAAGTACGCGTCCGGCTCATCAGCGGCGGCTTTCGGGCTGGCAATGCCGCTGGCGGTTTTCTCTTTTACTCTCATTATTTTGTCGGTTGTTTTTGCGGCTGGAATCGTTTCTTCGGAAATGGTCGGCAAAACGATTTCATATTTGCTCACTCGGCCCATTCCGCGCTATAAAATGCTGCTCGCAAAATGGTTGGGCGCTACGCTGGTCGTCGCCATTGCCACGTCTCTATCGGCCATCTTGACAACTGTGGCGATCTACGGGCTCGATATCGGGTCTTCGCCTCTTTTCGGCGTTCTGTGGCTCGTGCCGGTGGGGGCGGTAGCTTATTGCAGTTTGTTCACGCTGATGTCTGTGCTGAGCACAAAGCCCTGGCTTTTCGCGGTGACCTTCGGCTTCCTTTGGGAGACTTGGGTGCCGCTCTTGCCTGGCGACTTGAAAATGCTCTCGCTGATGGCGCAGATTCGCGCGCTTGGACCGGAGGGCTCGTTCTCATCCGCCCCATCGGGGCTCGCGGAGGCGCTGTCGAGGCTGAACCAGAACGAAATACCTGCCGCGACCGCGTGGAACACCCTCGCGATCATCACGCTTCTGTCGCTTGTGATTTCATGCGTGGTGTTTACGGTCGGCGAATACGTCCCGAAAGACGAAGCGCAGTAGACGCCGAGGCGCATTTAAATAAAGGGGGGAGCGCCGAAGCCGCACGACGCTCCCGTGGTCCATCCGGGATGAAAAACGTTCCGCCCTTTAATCGATCCCCTCGGGCGTTCCTACGTACGGACGCGGGCGATACGTGGAAAGCCGCGAGAATCTCGCACCCCGTTTCCGACCGGCGCCGTGATTAAAACTCCAGGGACATGCCGTCGAAGCCGACGGCAATGCCATGTGGAGCGAAGAACTCGTCCAACTGTGCATGCGTCGCCGCGCCGCTGGCCGCGTGGTGGATGGATACGATCTGCGTATCGGCATCGACGCAGCCAAGGCCGCGCATCCTTCCGATCATGCTCACGACTTCCTCACACGACAGGTGGCCCCAATAATCGCTAGGACTGAATCCGTCGGTGGCCTCGATCGCCACGCAATCGAACCGCATCCCGGATATGAAATCCCAAGTCGGCTGTTGATAGACCCCGGTATCAGTGGCATAGAGCAGGCGTTTTTCGTTTCGCTCGACGATCAGGTTGACGCTGTCTTCGTCGAGCTTATGGTAGGCACTGAT
>JAICGT010000141.1 GCA_025922995.1 Fimbriimonadales bacterium | reverse complement strand
TGGAGAGCGCGAGACAAAGGCGCGAAATTGATCATGGTGGACCCGCGCGTAACACCCCTCGCTAGAACGTGTGATCTGCATCTGCCTGTGCGATCCGGAACAGACTCTTGTTTGTTCACGGCAATTTTGCGCGTGATGATCGAAGAAAATTTGATCGACCGTAATTTTATTTACTCTCACACTAGCGGTTGGGACGAAACGGAAGAGGCTGCGATGGCTCAATCGATCGAAGAAGCGAGCCGGATTACCGGCGTCGAGGTGGATGACATCGTCAAAGCCGGGCGCATCTGGGGCGAGGCCAAAACAAGCTTCCTGATGCATGCCCGCGGTATCGAACACCATACAAAAGGCGTCGATAATGTCCTGTCGACGATTAATATCGTTTTAGCAAGCGGCCGCATCGGCCGCAAAGGCTGTGGTTACGGCACCATCACAGGCCAAGGCAACGGCCAAGGCGGCCGCGAGCAGGGCCATAAATGCGATCAGCTTCCCGGAAATAGAGACATCGAGAATCCGGAACATCGAAAATATGTCGCTGGAGTCTGGGGAATCAGTGAAGAAGAAATGCCCGGCAAAGGCCACCCCGCTCCGGAAATCATGGAAATGATCCATGCCGGCGAAATAAAAGCGCTGATCAGCATTTGTTTCAATCCGCTTGTTTCGCTTCCTGACGCGAACTTCACTCGAGAAGCCCTCGGCAGGTTGGAGCACTACACGGCAATCGACTTCTTCCTAAACGAAACCGCGCACCACGCCGACATCGTTCTCGCCGGCTCGCTTCATGAAGAAGAGGAAGGGAGTGTAACGAGCGCGGAGGGCCGAACAAACCGAATACGCGCTGCTGTGACGCCTCCAGGAGACGCAAAACCCGACATGGATATTCTGCTTGAACTCGCACGGAGGCTGGGCCGTGGAAAGTATTTCGACCACTTCAAGACCAGTGAAGACATTTTCAACGAAATGCGCGTGGCCAGCAAGGGAGGTACTGCCGATTATTACGGCATGACCTACGCAAAGATCGAGAAGAACTTGGGCATTTTTTGGCCCTGCCCCGAACTCGATCATCCAGGCACACCCCGACTTTTCGAAGACCTGAAGTTCTACACCGACGACGGTAAAGCGCACTTCCACCCGATAGCGCACCGTCCAAGCGCGGAAGAGCCGGATGAGGAGTATCCGGTAATTCTAACCACTGGCCGCGTGGTTTCGCAGTATCTATCCGGCACGCAAACGCGGCGCATCGGCGGCTTGGTCGACCTTTGCCCGGAACCGTATGTCGAAATTCACCCAACGCTGGCGGAACAGCACGGCATTCTCGACGGCGACTGGATGATCGTCGAAAGTCGGCGCGGGCAAGTGCGACTGCAAGCCAAAGTTGTCACAACCATTCGCCCGGATACGGTCTTCATCCCATATCATTGGGCAAGCGAAAAATCCGCAAACTTGCTCACGATTCGGGCTTACGATCCCATCAGCAAGATTCCAGAATACAAGAAAGCCGCAGTGCGGATCTCTAAAGCCGTATAACTGGATTCTCCCTCGCAGTGGCCCTCGGTTGCTACTTGTGACGAGTTTCGTCACAGTTTGGTCACAGTTTAAGTGGTACCTTTGCCATACGACTTCGGAATCTAACAAATGAAAAACACTGTTGCATTAGGTGCCATCGCCCTCTTCTGTTCAATCGCGGTCAGCGGTTGGGCTCAACCGACCATAACAGACCTGGGTGTGTTCGCAGGGGGCGAGGGCGCGGCTGGCTACGGGGTCGATGCTGATGGGGCCGTCGCCGTCGGGTTTTCTCAAGTTGCGGGTACGGCTCACGCCTTTCGCTGGACAGTGCAATTCGGGCTCATGGATCTGGGAGCCTTGCCTGGGTTTACAAGTGCGGGTGCCCGCGCAGTCAGCGACGATGGGTCGGTTGTCGCCGGCATGTTAGACCCGTTTTCTGGCAGTGCAAGGGCGTTTCGATGGACACAGGCCGGGGGTATGGAAAACCTTGGAGTGCTTCCCGGTGGAAATTTAACCCGTGCTTTCGGGATTAGTGGAGACGGCGCAACTATCGTCGGATACGGCTATGGCCCGGGCAGGGGGTTTCGGTGGACCCAGGCCGAAGGCTTACAAAGCACCGGGACCCTGCCAGGCGGCAGCTATTCCGAGGCAAACGATACGAATTACGATGGCTCGGTCATCGTCGGGCTATGCAACTCGTTTCCCGGCCATGCGGCTCGGTGGACGTTAACAACTGGCTGGCAGGACCTGGGAACGCTTGTTTCCGGGAACGTTTCCGAAGCGAACGCCGTGAGCGGGGACGGCCAGGTCGTCGTCGGCTATAACAATGTTCCGATGACTGGCCCGTCGGTCGCGTTTCGGTGGACGCAGAGTGGTGGCATGCAGAACCTGGGCGGCCTACCCGGAGCAACAGACACACAGGCCCGCGCGGCCAACTACGACGGTTCGATTGTTGTCGGCGCGAGCAGCTCCATGGCTTTCAGATGGACCTCAGCCGAAGGAATGGTAAACCTGAACACCTGGTTGCAGGCTCAGGGCGTGAACACTACCGGGTGGGTACTGACCAGCGCAGAGGACATCAGCCCGGACGGCTCCTGCCTGGTTGGCAGCGGGACTTACAACGGGCAATCTCGAGCATGGTTGGTCTCTGGCATTGGAAGCGTGCCCGCGGCACCGACGAGTTTTTCGATGTTTCGCGGATCGGTATTCAGCGGGAACCTTGCGAGCCTAATCCAAAGCGACGACAGCCGCCTCATACTAAGGCCGGGAGTCACGCTTGGATCACAGGAAGCGCCGATTCAAATGATCGTAAACTCCTTATCGCCGGTCGCCTCGCCCTCGAAGCTCGAGTTCTTCCTGGAGGCGCAGGCAAGCTCAAGCAACCTGACGCAGTCGATTGCTTTATGGAATTACGATTCACAGACCTACGAGAACCTGACATCTCGTCCTACGACCACAGCTGATTCAACCGCCGGCGTCGTCATTAGCTCGGATGTCGACAGGTTCATAGGTCCTAACCTAGAACTAAAAGCAAGGGTTAGTTACAAAGCGTTTGGACCCACGCTTTTATTCCCTTGGCAGGCACGCCTGGACCAAGTGAAGTGGCGGCTCACCGATTAGCCCTCCTTGTCTTCGTACTGGTCCTTGAGATTTGCGACAACCGCAGGGTCGGCGAGGGTGGTCGTGTCGCCCAACGCCCGGCCCTCGGCGACGTCGCGAAGCAGGCGTCGCATGATTTTGCCGCTGCGAGTCTTCGGGAGATCGGCGCAAATGAAGACCTTGTCGGGCTTGGCGATCGGTCCGATGACTTTAGCCACATGCTCGCGCAACTCCTCTATCGAAACCTGGCCGTGAGTTCCTGCAGCGAGGTCGTCAGGCGACGGGATGCGATCCGTCGGCATCGGCATTTGCGAATCCGCGCCCATCATCGGCTCGCGCGTGCCGAGGTTGTCGACATCGAGGGGCTGCGAGCGCAGCAGAACGAACGCGGCAATCCCCGTGCCCTTGATGTCGTGTGGGATGCCTATAACAGCGGCCTCGGCAACTGCGGGGTGGTCGACAAGCGCGCTCTCGACCTCCATCGTGCTGATTCGATGTCCGGCGACGTTCATAACGTCATCTACGCGTCCGAGCAACCAAAGATAGCCGTCCTCGTCGCGCTTCACGCCGTCGCCTGTGAAGTACACACCCGGAAAACGGCTCCAGTACTGCTGCTGGTACCGGTCGGGATCGTTGAATATCCCGCGCAACATTGCCGGCCAGGGCCGCGTAAGCACCAAGTAGCCGCCTCCGGCTCCCGTCACTTCCTCGCCTTCTTCGTTGAAGATCTTCGCCTCGACGCCTGGGAATGGCCGAGTCGCCGAACCGGGCTTGCACGTCGTAATCCCGGGCAGCGGCGAGATCAGAATCTGGCCGGTCTCCGTCTGCCACCAAGTGTCGACCACCGGGCACTTGCCGCCGCCGATCGTTTGCCAGTACCAAACCCAAGCTTCCGGATTGATCGGCTCGCCGACGCTTCCCAACAGCCGAAGGGAAGAAAGGTCGCAGCGCCTTACATAGTCGTCGCCCCACTTCATGAAAGCCCGAATCGCCGTCGGGGCGGTGTACAGGATGTTGATCCTGTGCTTCTCGACTAGGCGCCAAAAGCGGTCTTTATCGGGCGCGTCCGGTGCGCCCTCGTAAATGAATACCGTCGCTCCGGCCGCCAACGGCCCATAAACAACGTAGCTATGCCCGGTTACCCAGCCGCAGTCTGCGGTGCACCAGTACAGATCCTCCGGTCTGTAATCGAATACCCAACTGAAGGTTGCCAGCGTGCCGGTTAGGTAGCCGCCCGTTGTGTGGACGATGCCTTTCGGCTTGCCGGTGCTGCCACTGGTGTACAGCGTGTACAGCAGGTCTTCGCTGTCCATCGGTTCGCACGGGCAGTCGGCAGGCTGTTGCGGAACGACGTCGTGCCACCAGATGTCGCGGCCGTGCTTCCATTCGCCACCGTTGAAATCAGCCGTGTCGCGGATACGGTTTAGAACGAGCACT
>JAICGT010000140.1 GCA_025922995.1 Fimbriimonadales bacterium | reverse complement strand
TCGTCCGGGGCGACACAATGCTGGAGCCGGGCATTCCGGAATCTTTCAAGATTCTTGTGAATGAATTGCGAAGTCTCTGCCTGAAGGTTGTTGTCGAAGACGTCAACCATCGGGAAATCGACCTTAAGAATCTGGACGACCCAGGGCCGAGTGATGACATGCGTCTCGCTCGCTCCGTCGGATTCTTCTAACGACTAAAGCAATTCGGCCGGCTGTAACCAGTCAGCCCACGGATGGAGGAACATAAACACAAATGGCTAGTGTCAGATTCGTTTTTGAATCGGGAACGGAAATCAAAGTAAGGGCAGGCAGCGACCGCGGCGCAAAGCTGATGGTCACTGGCGTCCGTAAAAAGATGGAAGCTGGAGAATCTCTCATCGAGGTTAAAGGAGCGAAGGGCTCCCAGTTCATCAATGCTTCGAAACTTGCGTTCGTCGAATTCGACATGGACGACAAAGGCGGAAAGGCAATGCCTGCCGCCACGAAACCTGCGGCAAGGCGAGGGCGCAAGCCCGGCCCGAAAAAGGCCGCTGCAAAAGCTCCTGCGAAACGCGGACGAAAGCCCGCTGCCAAAACCGCAACGGCTGCCAAAGCGCCTGCAAAGAAGCGCGGACGCAAGCCCGCTGCCAAGAAGATGACCGCGGCGAAAGCTCCCGCAAAGCGTGGGCGGAAACCCGCCGCTAAGAAGATGACTGCGGCGAAAGCTCCCGCAAAACGCGGACGCAAGCCCGCCGCCAAGAAAATGACCGCTGCAAAAGCTCCGGCAAAGCGTGGAAGAAAACCCGCCGCCGCCAAGGCTAGCGCGGCAATGAAAGCTCCCGCGAAGAAGCGTGGACGGCCGGCAAAAGCTGCATCTGCAGCCAAAGCCGCCGCACCGAAGAAACGCGGACGACCAGCAAAGGCTAAGTCCTCGGCAACCGCCGCGCCAAAGCGACGCGGCAGGCCGAAGAAAGCAGCCTAAAGATCAGACCAATTGGTCCAAGGAGTCCTATAACCTCTAATGCCGGATGTAACGTTATTCGATCGAATCCGGATCGGCATCGCAAGCCCGGAAGACATTGTCGGATGGTCTCATGGTGAAGTAAAAAAGCCTGAGACTATCAATTACCGAACCTTTAAGCCCGAACGGGACGGCCTGTTCTGTGAGCGGATCTTTGGACCCGCCAAGGACTGGGAGTGCCATTGCGGACGGTACAAGAAGGTTAAGTATAAGGGCATTGTCTGCGAGCGCTGTGGTGTCGAAGTTACGCGTTCACGAGTGCGCCGCGAGCGGATGGGTCACATCGAGCTCGCGGCGCCCGTGTGCCATATCTGGGACCTGAAGGGCGTCCCGTCGCCCATTTCTCTGGTACTGGAGATATCGCCGCGGCTGCTGGAAAAGGTCATTTACTTTGCCAGCTTTATCGTGATCGACATCGATAGGGAGTCCTTGGAAGCAGGCGCGGACGAAATCCGCGACGCAGTCGAAGAGGAAAAGAAGGCCGTCAACCAAGAGATGGAGGCGCTCGAGCAGGATATCCGCGACGCCTTCGAGCAAGAGCTTGCAGAGAACAAAGAAGAATACGACGATGCGATCATCAAGGATCGAACCAAGGCCATTAATGACCGCATCAAAGCCGAGCAGCGCGAGACGGGTGACAGGATCAAAGAACTCGACGTAGCTGTCGAAGTGCTTGCCAAGCTGGAGCGAAATCAACTTCTCGAAGAGGACAAGTTCAGGGCCGTTGACCGAATGCTTTCCGCCGTCGGCCGCCGCACCGGCAAAGAATACGGCGAGATGCTCCACGCCGGCATAGGCGCCATAGCCGTAAAAGAGTTGCTCAGCCGCGTCGACCTGGAGTCGCTCGCCCGCGAGCTACGCCAGATGATCCTTAAATCATCGGGACCGAAGCGTGCGCGCGCAATCAAGCGGCTTGAAGTCGTGGAAGCGCTCGTCGCCTCAAGAACACGCCCAGAGTGGATGGTTCTCGAAGTAGTACCGGTCATCTCGCCGGAGCTACGGCCGATGGTCCAGCTCGATGGCGGACGTTTTGCCACGTCGGATCTCAACGACCTATATCGGCGAATCATCAACCGCAACAACCGGCTTAAGAAGATTATCGAGATCCGCGCACCGGAATCCATCATCAACCACGAGAAGCGCCTGTTGCAGGAAGCCGTGGATGCATTGGTCGACAATGGCCGTAGAAGCCGCCCGGTGGTCGGGAGCAACAATCGACCCCTAAAGTCCCTTAGCGACATGCTGAAGGGCAAGGAAGGGCGTTTCCGCAAGAACCTGCTCGGTAAGCGAGTCGACTATTCCGGCCGATCCGTTATCGTCGTCGGTCCGCATCTAAAGCTGCATCAGTGCGGATTGCCGAAGGAGATGGCTCTCGAGCTATTTAAGCCGTTCGTCATGAAGACGCTCGTCGACCATAAGCTGACCGCCAACATCAAGACGGCGAAGCGAATGATCGATCGCGTACAGCCGCAAGTCTGGGATGCTCTTGAAGAAGTAATCAAGGAGCATCCGGTGCTGCTTAATCGAGCACCCACGCTTCACCGGCTCGGCATCCAAGCATTTGAGCCGGTCCTGGTGGAAGGTAAGGCGATTCAGGTGCATCCGCTCGTTTGTCACGCGTACAACGCAGACTTCGACGGTGACCAGATGGCCGTTCACGTGCCTCTAAGCGCTGCTGCCCAGGCCGAGGCCCGCGTGCTCATGCTTAGCACGCACAACCTCTTCTCGCCGGCAGACGGCCGACCCACGATTTCACCAATTCAGGACATCGTTCTCGGAGGTTATGCCCTCACGATGACGGGCCTGGACGCCAAGAAACGGCTGCAAGAACAGATTGCAGCCTTTGAGAAGGACCCAACCAAGAACCCGCCGCCGCATATTTATGCCGAGCCGAACGAGGCAATGCTGCGAATCGACCATCCTAATCCAAGCGTACGCCTGCATCTGAACGAGCCGGTGATTGTGCGACTTCGCCGCCCCATAGGCGAGCCGAAGAAAGACGGCACTTACGAATACGAAACTGTTACGAAGCAGATGACCCCAGGTCAGATGCTGTTTCACGAAATACTTCCCTACCCCTTCAAGCACTCGGACAAGTGGCTTACGCTCGAGCTGACCAAGAAGAACATGGCGAGTCTTGTCGCAGAAGTGCGCTTGGCGTGTGGGAACGAGACAACGATTACGCTCCTCGACGGGCTCAAGAACCTTGGGTTCACTTGGGCGACTCGATACGGTCTAACGGTCGCAATCACCGATATGGACCCGCCGGAAGAGCGGCACCAGATCATCGAAAGCACTCAGGCAAAGGTCGACGTGCTCAACGAGCAGTACGAGGAAGGCAGCTTGAACGCCGCCGGACGACGCGAAAACGTCCTGAAGGCTTGGGACGAAGCCTACCGTGACGTCGGCAAGGCTATCGAGAACTCGATGGAGCAGTACAACCCGTTATCGATCGTCACAACAAGCGGGGCGCGCGGCTCAATCAAGCAGCTAACGCAGCTTGCCGGCATGCGCGGCCTTATGTCCGACCCGTTCGGAAACATCATCGAGGACCTGCCGATCCGCTCGAACTTCCACGAGGGGCTCGGAGTGTTCGAATACTTCGTTTCAACGCACGGCGCCCGAAAGGGCCTCGCGGACACCGCGCTCAGAACCGCGGACGCGGGATACCTTACACGTCGACTTGTCGACGTTTCCCAGGACGTGGTCATTCGAGACATCGACTGCGGAACCACCGAAGGCATTTCGGTTGCCAGGATCGGCGAAGTGAAGGAACTCGTCGAGGAATTGGGTGACCGGTGTCGAGGTCGTAGCGCGCTGAATCGGTTGACCGACCCCGAGAGCGGTGAAGAGTTGGTCGAAGAGATCGGCATCGTAAGCGAGCCGGCTGGGCAACGTATTTCTCAGTTGGAGAGGGGCTACCGCGAAGCCCGCGCCGAAATCGATCCAAGCAATGAAAAGGCATTGGAGGCCCTCGAAAACAAATACCGAAAAGCCGGCTTTGTGGTCGGGGACGGCGGTGAGTTGATGGTTGCCCTCCGCAGTCCGCTCACCTGCGAACTCGAGCAGGGCATCTGCTCGAAGTGCTATGGAAACGACATGAGCAGCAGCACTCCGGTCGAGATCGGCGTTGCGGTCGGAATCATCGCCGCGCAGTCGATCGGTGAGCCGGGAACGCAGCTTACGATGCGCACCTTCCATACCGGTGGAATCGCTTCGCAAAACGTGCTTGCCGGCGTCAAAGACGTGCGTCGCCAGAAATCCGGCGCTCTGCGAGAAATCATGAGCGACCAGGAGCGAGGCATCCTCCATTTCAGTGGTGACGACATGCTCGACCTTAAAACCGAGCGACAGCGAGTCCTCGCCGACATCACCTCGGCTTCGATCGAAGAGATCGAGAAGAAAGCAGCCAAGAAGGCAAGCAAGACAAGCCGCTCGTCGACCAAGTCTGCTGAGCAGATTGCAGTGGAGCGCGCCATGCGCGCGACAAAGGCATGGATGTCGAAACTCGTCAAGTTGCTGGAATCGGAGATTTCCGGCATTCACCGCGTCGAGGAGCTGTTCGAAGCTCGTCACCC
>JAICGT010000139.1 GCA_025922995.1 Fimbriimonadales bacterium | reverse complement strand
GTGTGGCCGAACGATTCGCACAGCACATCGACCGACTCGTAGAAAATCGCCTTCGGTGGAAACTCGCGCATGACGCGCCTCGCACCGCGAAAAACGCCAAGCTCCGCGCCCTCGACGTCGACCTTCATGACGTCGATTCGGTCGATGCCGTTCTCCTGGCAGTAGGTGTCGAGCGTCGTCACGGGCACGCGGACGGCAGTCCGGTCGACGTCGGGATCGACGAGTTGCGACTTTCCGATGTCCACCAGCGACGGTACGTGCAGCCCCAGTTCGCCGGGCTCGTCACTCAGGGCGAGATTTGCGACGGTTACGTTTGAAAGTTCGTTGATCTCGACGTTTCTTCGCAAGTACTCCACCTGGACGGGCCCAGGCTCGAACGTAAACACACTGCCGGTGGGACCTACCTTCACGGCTGCGGAGATCGCGTATTGCCCGAAGTGTCCGCCGATGTCGAAAAAGGTGTCTCCGGGCTTTAGCATCGACAACAAGATTCGAACTGTCTCGCCTTCGTACAGCCCGAGCATATAGATGTGGTAGCTGACGTAGTCCCGCGGATTGATAACCAGCTTGCCGCCGGTCGGCAGCGCGACCTCGACGCGTTCGTCCGTCGCCGGAAACCGTCGCCGCAGACCGCTAACAAAATTCGGCAGGCGTACGAGTGGCGGGCAAATACGCAACGCGGCGCGCCCGACTCGATGGATCAAGCGGGGCATATTGGTTTAGTCGTCCTCGCCTAACGAAATGACCGGCTGCTCCGAGCCGTTGACTTTCTCAAAATAAACCAGCGCGAGCGCCATGCCCGCACCGACGGAAAATGACGCAATGTGGAACCGGTCGACCATCCACCAGTTCACCGGGCTGCACACAAGGAGCCATGCCATTTGGCCGACGGGCACCATTGCCAGCGCCCTGTGAAATGGATGCTTCAGCCTGAACCACGCCCAGATCGCTAGCCCGACAAGCGATCCATAGGACAGAACGATAAGCGTGATGGCAAAGAGTCCTCCAACGGCCATTGGATACATCCACGAGTTATCGATGTAGATGATGAATTCCGTCTCGAGCATCCGGTAGTTAACCCTCTGTCCGAAATGCACGCCCGGACCTCCGCCGAACAGTGGGTTCTGGGCAAAAATCGTACCGGCTTGGCGCAGCAACTGCATGCGATAGGTGAGCCCTTGATCGGCGACAATGGCGCTGCTCGAGGTCAGTTCGACGGCATGGCCTGCCTTCTCGACCGTCTCGGAAAACTTTTCGGCCGCCGGCCCTCCGATCGCAAGGACAATAAGCGCACCCGTGATAACTGTCAGGATCGTGCGCAGCGCGAACCGGAATCGGGTTGTCATGGGCATGAACAGAAGCACGATCGCCCCTGCGGCGAGCATGCCGGCGTAGCTCGCGCGCCCCCGATCCAAGAAGATGATCGCGGCTCCGCCGAGGCCGCCGAGTACTCCAGCGTACTTCCAAAACCCGCGTTTGGCGAATCCGGCGGTAACGATAGCCATCAGCGTTCCGGTAACCGCGAGCCCAAGTTGGTTGGTTCGCACCGAAAGGTCACCGAAAGACCTCGGGGACTTGCCGCCGTATCCAAAGCGTTCGATAAGGTTAAAGAAAACGCCGGCCTCGACGAAGAATGCGAGAATCGCTCCCGCAACGAGCGAAGCGAAGATAATGAGGAAGAACGACTTCCATATCCTCCCGGCTGCGAGGCAAAGATAAGTGGGAATCGCCAGCGTGAAGTAAAACCATCCCACTGCCTGGATGAGGGCATTGTCTTGCCGATCCCAGTAAGCATAGGCAATGAAGGTGTAAACGGCGGTGTAAAGGAACAGCGCGATCGGAGCCAGCCAGAGTGCCTTGGGTACGCTTGGGCGCATCTTTTGGTTGACCCAAAACACGATCATCGACACAAACGACAGGAAGAAGAGGATGTCTCCCGGGCCGAAAGCGTTCCGCCAGCGCATTCCAAATTGGGCAGGGTACTTTCCGTACAGAAGGGTGTGACCAGCGAGCAGGCCCAAGAGGAACAGCCACTCCGGTCTCGTTAGCATTAGAGAAATGACAACGAGGGCAACTGCACCGCCTCCGAGCGTCAGTGCAGGCATTCGCGGGTTCTCGGAAAGCAGCAGGAAAGCCGCGCATCCGACGATCATTAGCGCCGCGGCAGTGAGCAGCCCTATGATTACGCCACGCCGACTCGTGCTACCTGCAGCAAGGCTGTCGAGCCAACGCCCGATGCCAACGGTTGTTCTTGCAAGACTCATGACAAATAAACAGAGCGCGATCCCGCGTTCAGACTAAGAGACGCGCGATCCGCACCCAGTTTATCCCCTAAATGAAGAGCCGACGCCACTAAGGGCGTCGGCGTCGGTTTGCGATGGAAGGGAAAGTCTCAGCGTTTGCGGCGCGCAGCGGCAAAAATGCCGGCTGCAACCAGCAAGCCGATGAGGGTTGATGGCTCGGGAACAACGGTAGGATTCAACTGGCCGCGGACTTCGCCGCCGGGGAATTCCAGCGAGTGCACGTTCACGTAGTAGTTGCCCGCAAGGAAGTCCACTTCCTGCGCCGCCGTGAATACGAACATATCGTTGCTCGTGTAGTTCGTGCTGCCGGTCGTGCCCGAAAGGGGGAAGACAACCCCGCCGTTTACCCCGACTGGGGCGAAGTGAATGTGCGCGGCCGTGGAGTTGCTGGTGAGGCCCGTTACGGACGTGCTCATCATGAACATGTTCGTTACATCATCGTAGGTGCCCGAGGATGTGCCGGTGGCCGTGGAGGCGTTCGGTGGCACCTCGTTCGCCCCGGAAAGGTTGGACATGAATACCCAGAGAGTGGCATTCGCCCCTGCAGTAAACATTGCTGCGGCGGCGAGGGCAACTAAGCGAAAGGTGAAAATTTTCATTGGTTCTCTCCTCTATCGATATTGGATGCCAAAAGTGGCGATGAGCAAACTGCTCAATTTATCCTACGCACCGATCGGCTCGTTGGCTCCCACTTTTATCGCGAACTTTAAGTGGACTGCGCTATCGGGATCGATGGCGTCGTCGATTTCCGGACAGATGAGTTGGCACGTTGAAGCTTGCTGCAAGGTAGGGCCGAGATCCTTAGAGGTGCCGCCAAGCCATTCAGAGAAGTCTCCAAGCCACTCAGGAAGTCTCTAAGCCGCTCAGAGAAGTCTCCAAACCGCTCAGAGAAGCCTCCAAGCCGCTCAGAGAAGTTTCCAAACCGCTCAGAGAAGCCTCCAAGCCGCTCAGAGAAGTTTCCAAGCCACTCAGAGAAGTCTCCAAGCTGCTCAGAGAAGTCTCCAAGCCGTTCAGAGACGTCTCCAAGCCGTTCGCAGAGGGCGGCACGTTGGCTACAATCGGCGACCACAATGCTTTGAATAGACCTCTGCACGAAGTTTCACACTCGGCGATCGTCACTTACCCACACCAATTACTTGGACTTTTCCACTTAAGTCTTCAAAAAAAGTTGTCACACTTTGAAGATTGGGTAACAATAGACTTGTGGAGGGTCTACAGAATGCAGATCAGAGAAAATACGAGCTGGGGTACGAATCACACCGTTCGAGCGGACCAGGAATGGGTGAGACTGTTGGACTGGGCGCGGAGAGGCGATCACACAGCAGAGGATCGACTAGCAAATCACGTACTTGAATACGCAAAGCGCAGAGTGCGCATTCTTGGAGTTTCTGCTGACGACACACCGGACGTCGCGCAAGCTTGCACCGTCGAAGTGCTTCGACACCTCGGCGATTTCGACGCCAACAAGGGAAGGTTTGACGGCTGGGTTTCGGGCTTCGCCCTTAATTCAGTGCGTGCTTACAACCGCGGGGCCCGAAAATTGCGAGCCGAAGTAGCGTTGGAAGACGTGGCAGAGCCCACGGTCGAAGACGGCCTGGCAACCTCTAAGCGAGCCGGCCTCGAGATGGCCTTAGGAAAGCTGACGGCTCGGGACAAGAACCTTCTGAGCTTGAAATTTGGGATGGGTTTGTCGTCCGAAGAGATTTCCGAGCAGGTCAACATGAGTCCGACTCAGGTTCGCAAACGAATTTCGCGCGCGATCGAGCGACTCCGACGACAGCCGGCGATTCAAGACATCATCAGCGGTTAGTTCTTCGGGAAGTAGTCCACTGAAGGGCCGGTCCAATCCTGAGGAAGCGGGAGCCGGATCGAGCCCGTAGCCTGCTGTCGCACGGTGTACTTGAGCTGCTCGTCCGGCTTTAGCTCTTTCCCATTCAGTCCTGTAACGTGGATTGAAAACGAATAGCCAACAACGCTGTAAGTGCCCGTCCACAAATCGTTGCCGCCTGTCCCGTTGTCGACCGTCCATGCGAAAGTGTTGTCCGGTTTAAATTCGATCGCTGCCGACCAGCTGGCGGAGCGGCGGACGTTCTCGGGCAACGCCATGCTTGCAGGTGTCCCGGCGCTTTCCCACTCACCGACGATCTTTTGATCTAAATCCGGGTTATGGCAGGCGACGCATAAGAGAGCGATCGCCGCCGACAAGATCGACCAGCGCATAGTGTTATTCTAACAGGCTCGGATGTTATCCGGACTTGTTCCAGCCGGCTCCCTCGTCGAGGAGTCGGGCGAGCAGGTCC
>JAICGT010000138.1 GCA_025922995.1 Fimbriimonadales bacterium | reverse complement strand
GGGGCGAAAACGATGCGAGCCGGCACGCCTTCGAGCGATTCCAAGACAAGCTGCTCTTCCATTTCGCCGCGCGCGCTTCCGACGACGACGAGCTTCTCGTCACCGAGATCCAAAATTGCGGGCCAGTCGATAGGCTTGGGCTCTGCAGCTTCGTCGTATTTGCTGTTGCCCAAGACGCGCACATTCTTTGCGCCGAGAAAACGGGCGCGCTCGGCGTCGGTTTCGGTCTGTACGAGCACCTCGTCGACTTTGTCGAAGATCGCGGCATAAAACCAGCGCAAACGCTTCGCCTTTTCGAAACTACGCTCGGAGATCCTGCCGTTTGCAACACACGTCCTGGCGTTGGTAATTTTCGCGGCGGTGAGGAAATTGAGCCATAGCTCGGTTTCCATAATCACCACGACCGCCGGCTCGACGCGCGTCATCGCGGCGACGCAGAATCGCAAAACGTCGATTGGGAAATAGAAGGCGTACGCCGCGAGCTTTCCGACGAGTCCTTTTGCGATGCCCTGGCCGGTCGAGGTCGTTGTCGTGAGCACAACCTCATGATCGGGCAGCAACTTCTTCAGCTCCTGCAGGATCGGCCGCGCGGCGATTGTCTCGCCGACGCTGACCGCATGCACCCAAATGCGCTTGCGGTCCTTGCGTCGGGGAATTTCGTAATTGCCCGTTCGCTCCTGCCAGTCCGGCTTTTCCGCGCGCTTGTTCGCGCGCCACCACATCCACGGCACCCACAACGGCGCGGTGACAATCAACGCCAGGTTGTAGAGAAGCCAGACCATCCGCCGTTACGATAGCACGCAGAGACCTTCGAGCTACAACGGGGCTTACCTGACGAGAACTCTTTCCCAGGCGGCCGGGTCGCGTCCCGCCTCGCACTCGCCGACGGTGCTCCAAAGAGAGTTATTCACATTCATCTCATTTTTCCGTCAATTAGTCCCACACTTTTTCCGGCCTTAACATATGAATAACTCCGCTTGAAGCACTTTGCGGTTTTCGGCTTGGCTATGTAGGACACGTGACATTCAATATATAGGGACACGAGAGGGCGAAAGGTAAACCAAAAACCTTTGGGGAACTGGCTTTTGCAGGAGAGTTTCCCGCAAGGGAGAATGTCTTCTGCACCGGGCCTTGCCGAGAGCATCGCGACGCATGTCCATAGCACCAGCGCGAGAATTGTGCTGGACCAGTCTGTAAGTGCCGACCCGTAAAGCCGGGTTCTGTCTTTGTACGGGATCTCAGGACCCGACTCTCGTCGGGACTCAAGCGGGCAAAATCGAACGAGACGGACTAGAGGCTAGCCTTGCGTCGGCGAAAGGCTAGCCAAGCGAGGCCGAGGCCGAAAACTGCGTACGTTCCGGGTTCGGGAACGGTCCACATCACTGCCCGCGAATTGAGCAACCCGACGACGCAGGTCATCCCCTGGTCATGCCAGACGCTATAGGCAATCGATGTCCCCGGTGCTCCTACCGGGTGCAAGTCTACGAACGAGGACGCGCTACCGCTCCAGATCGCCGCGTGCGATCCGCCCGTACTTAAGGTAATTCTTCCCACCTGCTGGCCGCCGCCAACTCCATAGGCGCGCGATTCCGACGCTCCAATACCCACGGGATGCAAGTTAACGAAGGAAGCCGCCGAGCCGGTCCAAAGGGCCGCGCGGTCGATTCCGAACCAAGCCAGGCCAACTTGCTGGCCGTCGCCCGTGTCGAAAGCCAATGACTGACTAGCGCCGTCGGGATGTAGGCTGACATAGGAAGCCGCAGTGCCTGTCCAAAGTGCAGCTTGTGGCCTATCCGAGTAGGTGTAGCCAACCTGTTGCTCTCCGTCGATCGCATAGGCGTGTGATTGCGGTACCCCCGCCGGATGCAGGTCGACGAACGAGGCAGCGCTGCCGCTCCAGAGAGCAGCATGGTTGCCGACGCCGACGGTCCATATCCCGCCAACTTGCCGGCCACCGCTGACTCCATACGCACTCGACTGGGACGCCCCTGCCGGGTGTAGGTTTACGAAGGAAGCCGCGGTACCGGACCAAAGGGCTGCACGACTACCGCCAACCATCGTAGCGTAGCCGACCTGTACGCCCGCTTCCACGTCTTCGATGCTCGAGCTTCCTGCGCCGGCCGGATGGAGATCGACAAGAGAGGCTGCGCTGCCGGTCCAAAGCGACGCATGCGTCATGCCCCCGGAAAACGTATGGCCACCTTGCTGGCCGGCATGAACGCTAAAGGCAATCGACGAATCCGCTCCTGGCGGGTGCAATTCAGTCAACTTCCATTGGCCGTTTGCGAACACAGCGACGCAAAGCATCGTGAGGGTCGCATTGAGTTTCCTGTAGGTTTGGTTCATTTTCACTCCTTCGCTCTTAACTTCGCAAAGTTTGCATTGCGCCTTAATGAGCACACTTTCGCTCACAGCACACCCTACCTCTTTCCTTAAATGAGCTGTCATATCGGCGAACGCTCGCGGGCCAAACGAATGCCCTGATGGAAGAGTCGACCTATAAGCCGGGTTCTGTCTTTGTACGGCGATCTATCTGGGCCACGACTCTCGTCGAGGCTCTAGCGGCCAACCCGAAGACTCGGCGAGCAGCGTCAATGTCTTCCTATTTGGCCTTGCTCCGGGCGGGGTTTGCACGGCCGTCCCGTTGCCGGGACGCCGGTGAGCTCTTACCTCGCCATTTCACCCTTGCCTGTGCCTTGCGGCCATCGGCGGTGTGTTTCTGTTGCACTTTCCGTCGGCTCGCGCCGCCCGGGGATTACCCGGCGCCTTGCTCTACGGAGCCCGGACTTTCCTCCCCGGCTTTCACCGAGGCCGCCGTCCGGTCGACTCGGTACATATTTTGACAGGTTTGGTTACATAACCTCGACGAGCCCTCTAAAAGGCTCTTCAAGTGCTCGATAAGATCCGCCTTTTGATTAATCGATAACCCAAGCTTGAGGAAGCCGGACCTTGTCACGACAGGCGATTCGTTACGTTGATGGATGTGGCGAGCCACTTGGACCGCTTTTATGCATTTTCTGCATTAGCGGAGGGCTGATACCGGCGGATCGGCTTCGAGTATCTCGTATGTCTCGTACCACATCGGATCCTCGTCCCCGCCATAGTTCGTCTGAGCCGCAACAGGCATCCCCGTCTTGTCGGAGACATAAATGCGGAGGAAGTAGAACGTGCTGCCGACGTCGATGAACTCGAGCAGGGTGACCGGCTGCCCATCGAGCCTCGTCCGCCAGATCATGTCGGCACCGCTCCAATACGTCGGGTCCACCAGCCAATGGAACGCCGGAGGAACCAAGCTGGGATTCCGGCCATCGCCGGTAATGGTCTCTGCCTTCAGGCCGTACCCCTTGCGTACGAGCTTATCCCACCCATCTCTGCTGAACGTGTATACGTCCTCACTGCCGAGGCGGCCGTCACTGTACCTCTTCACTCGAATCCTGATGTACTTCACATTGCTCATCCACGCCGCGAGTTTCTTCACGACCCGGGTCGCTGCCTCCGACTTCTTCGGATCGGTGGAGTTGAACTTGAAACCCTTGCCATACGGCAGGTCCTGGAAGCGATGGCTCGGGTGGTTCTTCCCACCGGAGTGGCGCGGCCCGATCGGCGCGTTCCTGCGAGCCTCTTCATCTGCCCGGTCCGCATCAATCGCCCATTGGGGATACTCATCGTTTGCCACGGCATCGGTGGGAGCACGAGGAGACGGAGCCGAGACGTTCGCGTCCTCCGCCTGTACGGCAGCTGGAGGCGCGACGACAAAAGGATCCGTGGATGGAAGGCGTGGCCAAGCGACCACAAGGCCGATTGCGATTGCTAACGCGATGCAGCCGTAAACATAAGCTCGCCTTTGCATCCTATCGATTCTAGCACGCCCTAATTGGTAGGAAGTTCCACTTGATCCGGGGAAGGCGTGAATGTGCCGGGACTTGGACAACCCGATGCGAGCCTGCCTGGTCGATTGGAAGTGGACGGCATCGGAACGGGAATCGCCGGGACGGCAAAGATACCATGGCAGAACTAGACGTGCTTTGTATTCCGTCCTAAGATAGGAGGCAGGATGAGAAAGGCTTTCACTTTGATCGAGTTGCTCGTATCGATCGCGATACTCTCGATTCTCGTCGCGATCACGTTTTCAATAGTCGGTGGCGTCAAGGCAACGGCGTCTCAGACGGCCTGCGCTTCAAACGTGAGCCAAATCGCTAAGGCAATTACGATGTACATGGATGCAAACGATGGGCGTGTCGGCTACGACAACCGCCGGCGCTGGGCTGGACAGAGCATCGAGAAACTGCGCTGCCCGTTGTTGGATCCACTCGATATGTCCGAGTTTCCAAACCCCGACCCGGATCTTGGAGGCTACGCGCACAATAGCTGCTTATATGAGACGCGGGACTTCGAAAGCAGCAGGATGGTCTTGGTAACCGAAGCGGCTCGGTTTAGGTCATCAAACCCCAACCGCCTTGGTTACTACCAGCCGCCCGGTCTGTCCGGGCCGGATATGAACGAAGTCCCGAACCATCCGCCCGATTACAAGGAGCCGATCGGTGGATACGGCGCAGTCCGACACAGGGGAGGTGCATTGTATGCGATGGTCGACGGACACGTAAAG
>JAICGT010000137.1 GCA_025922995.1 Fimbriimonadales bacterium | reverse complement strand
TCGCATCGAAAGAAGCGTTGACGTGCGGCTGGTCGGCGAGCGCCATCGCGCACGCTCGCACGATAAAGTCGTTCACGCCGACCTGGTTGTCGGGGTTATCGGCGTTCATCTTTGCTCGAAGCTCCTCGAGTTCGTCGACGTCGACGTCCACGGTCACCTGGTAGTGAGGCACGGTCTGCTTCGAGTGTGCCGTTCGCTCGGCGGTGATGCGTTGCAGCGTCGTTAGCGGTACGAGGCGATCTTCGGCGTCTTCGACCATTTCGGCTGGCTTGCGGGTCTCGAGGGCTGCTTTCACATCGCGCTCGACGATGCGTCCGTTCGGGCCCGAGCCGACGATGCTCTCGATGGCGACATCATTTTCGCGGGCTAGCCTTCGCGCGAGAGGAGAAGCGACGACCCTCTCGCCGTTCTTCTTGCCGGCCTTTGGCTTGTCTTCTTTGCTGTCCTTTTCCGGCTTCTCCTCTTGCTCGTCGCCGGCATCTTCCTCGGCTTCTTCCTGTTTCGGCGCCGCTTTTGCTGGCGCGCCGTTTGAGCCGCCCCAGTCATCCGGAAGCTTCTCGCCGTCCTTGAGGATCACTGCGATCGGCTTGCCCACTTCAACCAAATCGCCGGGCGACGCCAAGAGGCCGGAAAGCGTGCCGCTGCTCGGCGCTGTTAACTCGACCGTAGCTTTGTCGGTCTGAATGTTGCCGATGACGTCGCCGGACTTCACAGCCGCGCCGTCTTCCGCAAGCCATTCGACGAGCGTGCCTTCTTCCATCGCATCGCCCATCTTGGGCATGATCACTTCAACCATGAGCGTTTAGATTCTACCGAAGGAACGCTTGCGGCGCGCGACAAAACCGGTAATCTGAAATACGCCATGTCCGCAGAGCGCAAATTCGTTAAGGTCGCGGTTTTCGTGCTCGTTTACAACCTGATCGTCATCGCCTGGGGGGCATTCGTGCGGATTTCGTTCAGCGGTGACGGCTGCGGAAGCCACTGGCCGCTTTGCAACGGCGAATTGATGCCGAGTTTTGAGAACATTAAGACCGCCGTCGAGTTCTCTCACCGTGTCTCGAGCGGGCTCGTACTTCCGCTGACCATCGCCATGATCGTGATGGCGCATCGAACGTTTGGCTCGAAGCGCGCCGCAACGAAGTGGTCCTGGGCAACACTTCTCTTTGTCTGTATCTCGGCTACCGTAGGAATGCTTCTTGTCAAGTTCGGATGGGTTGGCCAGAACGATTCGATGGGACGCGCCATTACGCTGGCGGCCCATCTTATTAATACGATGCTGCTGCTTGGCGCCTTGACCGCGGCGATCTGGTACGGCTCCGGCAGGCCGAAAATCGCGATGAAAGGAATGGCCGGCTGGTTGGCCGTTGTCGGCTCGCTCGCGGTACTGCTCGTCGGAATGAGCGGCGCGGTGACGTCGCTAGGCGACACGATCTTCCCGCGCGGCAGCTCGCTGCAGGTGATCACCGAAGGGCTTTCGCCAACCGGCCATTTCCTGCTTCGGCTGCGTATCTGGCATCCGTTTATCGCGGTTGCCGTCTCGCTGATCCTGTTTTTCGCGGTGATCGTTTTGTCCGACATTTGCGAGAGGAAGGAAGTGCGGACTTACGGGCGCCGGGTGATCGGCGTAGTTGCGCTTCAGCTCCTTGTTGGGCTTGTCAACGTTTGGATGAAGGCTCCTGCGGCAATGGCGATTGTGCATTTGCTGCTCGCCGACGTGCTCTGGATCCTGACCGTTCGGCTGTGGCTTTCCGCCATCGAGTCGCCGAAGCGAGTGCCCGTTTCGGCTGGGGCGGCGGTCGAGGGATAGCGAGGGGACACGAATTAGGATAGAATGATGCTTCCGATGGGCAACCACGTAAGCCTCGATACTTTGAAGCTTTTCACCGGCAACGCCAACCCGGATCTTGCCCACAAGATTGCCGACATCCTCGGCATCGAAGTCGGAAAAGCCACGACCACCCAATTCAGCGACGGCGAGATTCGCGTCCAGGTCGATGAAAGCGCGCGTGGGCACGACGTGGTCATCGTGCAATCCACCTGCCAGCCGGCTAACGACAACCTGATGGAACTGCTGATCATGATGGACGCGTTTCGGCGCGCCAGCGCGAACAGCATGACCGTTGTGATGCCGTACTACGGCTACGCCAGGCAGGACAAGAAGGTCAAGCCCCGCGAGCCGGTAACGGCGCGGTTGATCGCCGACCTGCTCACCCAGACCGGGGCGAACCGAATCGTTTCGTGCGATTTGCACGCCGACCAGATTCAGGGCTTTTTCGACCTTCCGGTCGACCACCTTTACCTGGGCCCGGTGATCGGCAGACACCTAATCGATCAGGGCTACAGCGATCAGGACGCGGTCGTCGTGTCACCGGACGTCGGCGGCGTCGGCAGGGCGCGGGCGCTGGCTGAAATGCTGGGCAAGCCTCTTGCGATTATCGCGAAGAGGCGGCCGGAGCCGGGCAAGGTCGACATCATCGAGATCATCGGCGACGTGGACGGCAAGGTCTGCATCATGATCGACGACATCGTCGATACGGGCGGCTCGGTCGTGCAAGGCGCGGAAGCGCTTTTGAAGCGCGGCGCGACGGACGTCGTTTGCACGTGCACACACCCGGTTTTCAGCGCGAACGCGAGCCAGAGGCTGCAAGAGGGCCCGATCAGCCGCGTGATCGCGACGGACACGATTCCAGTGCCGAAGAACAAGCAGTTCCCGAAACTGCACATCCTTTCGGCGGCTCCGTTGTTGGCGGAGGCGATTCGGCGGATTCACATGCACGAATCGGTCAGCAGCCTCTTCGACAGCTGGCGGTAGGGTTTCGAAATACGAAATACGAAATACGAAATTCGAAATACGAAGGGCGATTATCGAATTTGACCGGATTTTGAGGCTGATTCACTATTCATCTCATTTTCTGTTTTAAACTTCGTCACTTTTTTCCACCTTAACAAATGAGCGGCGGCGGTTATCGGCGGTTATCGGCGATTACCGATTACCGAGTACCGAGTACCGAGTACCGATTACCGATTACCGAGAACCGATTACCGAGAACCGCTTAGCGATTACCGAGAACCGAATACCGATTACTGATTTTGTACAGGTGCGCAGGAAACCTTCTCAACCGGCCGTAGTGACGGGATCCGGAAGTAGGCGGATCGGCTCAGTGCCCCGGCTTCCACATAATGTGTCACGAGACGGGCGAAGGTAAACCATTTTCGTCGGCTTACGCGGGCGGATGAGAACCGGCACGGCTCCCACGTACGGGCGCAGCCTCTGGATTGGGCGGACTCACGTGTACCTTTACTCGGGTCGTGTTCGGGCCGACAGCCTCGCCGGCCCGAACGTGATTCGCGCTAACGGCGCGCGCGGCGACGGAGCGCGAGGAGCGCGACGCCGAGCCCGACCGCGACCAGCGAGCCGGGTTCCGGCACCGGACGTGCCACGATATCTGTAACCAGGAAGTTAGCGTTGTTGCCCAATTCCGTGGCTCCGAAGCTTCCAATCCAGCGGGAAGCAAAGGCAGTCCCGTATCCTGGCGAGGTCGTGCCGGCGGCGTCGAACGAGAGCGTCGCGCCCGCCCATCCCTGCCAAGTCATAAAGATCGAGAGGTCGCCTCCGGTATAGGTCCAGGGGTCGAGGCCGATCATCGGGCCGAACGGAGCTGGAGAGCCGACGCCGAAGCTGCCGGCGCTGAAGTTCATTGCGCCGTCACGAACTTGCGTGGGCGAAGACGTGAAGTTGGCTGCCACGTTGGCGCCCATAGCCGTGGGGTCGACGCTGGGGCCGATCCAGACTTCCAAGTCCGTCGTGGACATCGCCGCGCTGGGCCCGGGCACGGTCGCCGATCCGTTGAGTCGTGTCCGCAAGCCGACAATGTCCATACCGATGAGTCCGGTCAGCTGGCTGCTGTCGATCACGTACTGATATGACCTGGCCGTTCCTGTGAACGTCAAGAAGCTGGCGTTGGCTTCCGCGGCCGCGTAGGCGTTGGGAACCACGTCTGCGATGGCGGAACTGGCGCCGAACACGAGCAGGCTCGTGATCGTTGCGTATCTACATTTCATTTTCTATCCTCCGTCTTGGGTTAGTTGGTACGGCGGCGGGCCACCGCGCCTTCCTTAAGTTGCACACCGCGGGCGAAATTGTGACGGGAATGGCACCCTCGAGTGGTTGCCTACGAGCCGATGTGATCGGGTGGGGTGACTGGTTATCAGAAGAGCCTAACTTACGCTAACCTCCCAGCCTGCGCAGGACTGCGGGTTTCGGAGGCGGGTACGGCGGGAGATGGACTTTGGGATGCGAAGCGGCTGCGGCGTGGTATCAATGGGGCATGGCCGAGCAGAACGGCGGGGTGGAGGCGGCGGTGCCGAAGCGCGCCGAACGGTGGAAGATGCACGGGTGCTTGAAGGTGCTTCTGCTGGGGGTTTTGCTTGTGATCGGGTGTCGGATGGTGCCTTATCGCTATCGCGGCGCCACTTTCTTGTCTCTATTCGATCGGCCCTATAACGAGATGGCGTTCGATTCGGAGGCGTGGAAAGCGAAAGAGGTTTATCCCATGATCGGGGATAACGAGTACACGAATTCGTTGAAACGGGGGCTCATGCTGTACGACTTGCTGGACGACC